>JAVVEZ010000130.1:0-6409 GCA_032250895.1 Pseudomonadales bacterium
TCACCACTCATGGCCAGGGCGCGTTCGAGGCCCTGGAAGCCTCCCAGGTTTTTGTAGGCTGTCACCGACAGGGGGTCGATGACGCCACAGCGGGCAAAGGTCAGGCGTTCCTGGTTTTTGAAATAGGGAATGTCATCCACCAGCCCCAGGTACAGAGGATGGCGTTCACCCTGCAGGAATCCGGCATCGAACAGGCTCGCCACATCTTCCGGCTGTACCGGACCATAGGCGATTCTGCCGGCAGGTGTTTCCACTTCAAGCAGGGGTTCCAGCCAGCAGGCACCCCGTGAACCATTGCGCACGATCTCAAGACCCAGGCCACGGTAGCTGGCCTCGGTTTGCAGCTGATGCAGGAGCTGCTCGGCGCCCACGGAAAGGGCAGTGGTTTCGCGCGGCAGGTAGATTCTGGTCAAGCTCATCGGTTGGCCTCCTCTACCAGAGACCGGGTCAGCGTCTTGAAACGCTCAACAGACATGCGGGCATGAACCTGGTCGTCAATCATGATGTTGGGGCAGCAGGCACAGTTGCCGAGGCAGTAGACAGGTTCCAGGGAAAACTCTCCGGTCGGGGTGGTTTCATGAAAATCTATGCCCAGATGCGCCTTGATCCCGGCAGTGAGTTCTTCAGAACCCATGGCCTGACAGGCCTCTGCCTGGCAGACCTTGATGGTGTAGTGACCTGGTTTGTGGTGTCGGAAATCGTGGTAAAAACTGGTGACGCCATGGACTTCGGCGCGGGAGAGATTGAAGGTTTTGGCCAGCAGCATGATGGCGGCCTCATCCACATACCCAAAGATTTCCTGCAGTTTGTGCAGGGCGACAATCAGGGCGCCGGGTTTGTCGGCAAATTCCTGAACCGTTCGTTGTGCCAGATCAGGGTTCCAGTTCTGGTATTTGCTTGTTGCTGCCAAATCCGTCATAAGGTGTGATTTCCTGCTTGTTTTTGAATACCTGAAGTGTCCTGGTCCGCGTGGCGCCTTGTGGTCTTGTGCTGCCAGTTGCCGTAGCGGACAGCGGGCTAGGAGCCTGCGCCGTAGAAACCAATCGGCCTGCGACTTCCCCACATTGGTCCATTTTCCCGATCCTCCTCGTTACATAGTCACCACTATGCGCCTCGGACGATCGAAAAAATGGCCTCAATGTGGAAAACCCTCGGCTCGATCGTTTCTACGGCGCAGGCTCCTAGGGCCTGATGGATTCTAACATGACTCCTACAGCCCGGCAATCCAGCCGAACCAAGTGGTTCGTGAAGGTTCAGAGAATGTGGGCAGCCCCATGATAGATATTGACGCTCTGATCTCCCAGGAAGCCCAGCAGGGCAACATTGAATTCCTGGGCGAGTTCCACGGCCAGTGATGAAGGAGCTCCGACGGCAACCAACATGGGACAGCCGGCCATCAGGGCCTTCTGCATCAGCTCAAAGCTGGCACGGCCGCTGACGACCATGCCCATTTGCGTCAAGGGCAGTTTACCCTCGAGCAGCATCTGACCAATCAGTTTGTCCATGGCGTTGTGTCTGCCGACATCTTCCATCACCAGCGGGATGCGACCCGCACTGTCAAAGACGCCAGCCGCGTGATTGCCGCCCGTCAGCTGGAACAGCGACTGCTGCCGGCGCAGGGTGTCAGAGAGAGTGAACAGGGTGGCCGCGCTGATCTTGAAGCTCTGATCGGCCAGAGCCTGGGCGCCATTCATACTCAGGGCTTCGAGGGAGGCCTTGCCACAGACCCCGCAGCTGGAGGTCGTGTAAAAATGCCGTTCCAGGCGAGCCAGATCAAGGGCCACACTGTCCTCCAGTTCTATTCTGACGATGTTGGGCCGACTGTCATCCATGCTTCTGATCTGAGCGGGAGCCGACACAATATTTTCGGCATAAAGAAAACCCAGGGCCAGTTCCCGGTCATGGCCGGGTGTGCGCATGGTGATGGAAATGCTCTTGTGGGTGCGGCCCTTGCGCTGGTCGGTATAGCCCAGACGGATTTCCAGGGGTTCTTCAATGGCAAGTTGATCATCGAAACTGACGCGGGTGGCCCCGCTCTGTTTGATGATGTTCACAGTGGTGCTGGATTTTTCAGGTTCGGACATGGGCGGGTTCCGGTTTACAGGGCTTTGATGATGCGATCATGGCCCGGGGTGACGATGACATCGGACATTCGCACCGGAAAGCTATTGTGTTGCCTGTCATTGAAATAGTGTTCCAGGGTATTGCTTACCGCCGGGAAGGCGATCTCATCCCAGGGAATCTCTTCCCGGTGGAAAAGCCTGACCTCGAGGCTTTCCCGGCCGGCAAAAAAATCACAATCAAGCAGGGAAGACAGGAAAAACATATGGACCTGATCAATATGAGGGAGATTGTACACGGTATAGAGGCCGCTGATCCGAATGCGGGCCCCGGCTTCTTCCAGGGTCTCGCGAAGGGCGCCTTCCAGCGTGGTTTCGCCATTCTCCAGGAAACCACCGGGCAGTGTCCACAAGCCATAACGAGGCTCGATGGCGCGTTTGCACAGCAAGACCTGGTCTTCATGACAGGGCAGCGAGCACACGATGATCCGGGGGTTCTGGTAATGAATGGTGGTGCAGTGATCGCAGACGAAGCGCTGCCTGTCATCATCCTCAGGTGTTTTCAGGCTTACCGCATTACCGCATTGTGAACAGAATTTCATCAGGGGCAGACTTCATATCAGGCGAACGCAAGGCAGCGTCCGGGCGTTTTCTCAGGGGAACAGGCTGGGCTGCCTATGGGTATTTTCTTCATTGAATTCAGGGTCATGGACCCACATTCTGACGGTTTTGATCATGTTGTCCTTGACCTGGATGATTTCCGCCCGGTGTTGCGGCAGGCTTATGCCGACATTGTTGTTTTCAGGAATGCTCTCCAGCATTTCCGTCAGCAAGCCGTTCAGGGTTTTGGGGCCATTGGTGGGCAGGTTCCAGTTCAGCACACGATTGATTTCCCGGATATAGGCACTGCCGTCGATCAGATAAGTACCGTCAGCCTGAGGATGGATGTCCTCGCTTTGCTCGGCCAGGTTGCTGGTAAAGTTGCCGACGATTTCTTCCAGGATGTCTTCCAGCGTGACGATGCCGATGATATCACCGTATTCATCCACGACCAGGGCGATCCGCCGCTTGTTCTTCTGAAAATTCAGCAGTTGGGTATGCAGGGGCGTGCTTTCGGGCACAAAGTAGCTTTCGCGGGTCAGCAGCAGAAGTTGGGACTGGTTTATTTCCCGGGAGTTGATGAACTTGGCGGCGCTGCGCATGTGCAGAATTCCCAGCACATTGTTGAGATCCTTCTTGTAGACCGGCAGCCGGGTGTGCTGACTGTTGGAGATCTGATCCATGATGACGCTGATGTCGTCCTCGATATTGATGCCCACGACTTCGTTGCGCGGCACCATGATGTCGTTCACGGTCACTTTTTCCAGGTCGAGGATGTTGAGCAGCATGTTCTGCCTCCGTACCGGAATGCGGGCGCCGGACTCATCCACCACGGTGCGTAACTCTTCCGGGCTCAGGTGATGAGAGTCATCGGCCTTGATTTCATAACCCAGCAGTTTTATCAGGCCATTGGATACGCCGTTGACGAGCCATACCACCGGGTAGAACAGCCAGAGCAGGGGCAGCAACAGCAGGCTGGAGGGGAAAGCGATCAACTCGGGCTTGATGGCGGCTATGGTCTTGGGGGTGACCTCGGCAAAGATCAGGAAGATGATCGTCAGCAGGATGGTGGAAATGATGGCGCCGCCATCGCCGAACAGGTGAATGGCGATAATGGTGCCGATGGACGAGGCCAGAAAATTGACGAAATTGTTGCCGATCAGAATAATGCCGATCAGCCGGTCAGGCTGGTCCAGCAGCTTGCTGACCCGAATGGCCCCCTTGTGCTGCTGCTTGGTCAGGTGCCGGAGCCGATAGCGGTTCAGGCTCATCATGGCCGTTTCCGAACTGGAGAAGTAGGCGGAGGCGACGATGAGAAAAACCAGCAGTCCCAGCAGAAGTTCCAGAGAAGTAGTGCTCAAGAGTCCAGGTCCTGTTTAGACACGGTTCAAAATGATCTCAAGGACAAACTTGCTGCCAAAATAGGCCAATATCAGAAAGCCGAAGCCGGTCAGCGTCCAGCGAATGGCGGTGTTGCCGCGCCAGCCCAGGCGGTGACGCCCCCACAGCAAGACAGCGAAAACCAGCCAGGCCAGCATGGAAAAAGTGGTTTTGTGAATAAGATGCTGGGCGAAAAAATCCTCCATGAACAGCACACCGGTCACGATGACTCCGCTCAGCAGCAGCAGGCCGACCCAGAGAATCTCAAACAGCAGGGCTTCCATGGTTTGCAAGGGTGGCAATTGCCGGATCAGGTGGGAAGAATGCCGATGCTTGAGCTGGTGGTTCTGGTAGGCAATGAAACTGGCCTGAAAGGCCGCAATGGTAATACTGCTGGTGGCCAGTATTGCCAGTAGGATGTGACTGGCTACCCCGGCAGTATAATCAGCCTGGATGGGATAGTCGCTGTCGAGGGAGAGTGACAGAGCGATGCTGATGATGGCCAGAGGAAACAAGGCGAGGAAGAGGTTCTCCAGAGGTTTCTTCAGACTGCTGAGCAGCACCAGGGCGGCAATGGCCCAACTGAACAGGGTGATGATCCGGAAGAAACCGAAATCATAGCCAAGTGGGGTTTTTATGACCCAGTAGACATTGAAAAGGTGTGCCAGCACGGCAATCGAACCGTACAGCCGTACCTGCCGGCGATAGCTTTGGGAGCCGGTAATGGTCCGGATCTGATAAAAAGAACCCAAAAAATAAAAGATGATGGCGATCAGGCCAGAAGTGCTTGCGTACATGCGCCGCAGTCTCTCATAACTGAGGGCGCCGTTGAAGCTTTTTTGCCGGGCCGGCCATCAAAGGACCTGCGGGATACAAAAGGCATAGGTTCCTGGCGCAGGATTTTGTAGAATCCGCTCCTTGTAGTTTTAACGCAAAGAGAGTTGCCATGTTTGAAAATTTGACGGAGCGCCTTGCCGGAGCCCTGCGCAGTCTGGCCGGCAAGGCCAGATTGAGTGAAGAAAACATCCAGGAGAGTCTGCGTGAGGTCAGGCGGGCTCTGTTGGAAGCCGATGTGGCCCTGCCGGTGGTGAAGGATTTCATCGACCGGGTGAAACAGCGGGCCGTGGGCCAGGAGGTCAGCAGCAGCCTCAGCCCGGGGCAGGTTTTCATCAAGATAGTGCAGGCGGAACTTCAGGCCGTCATGGGTTCGGCGAATGAGGAACTGGATCTGCGTGCCACCCCTCCTGCGGTGATTCTGATGGCGGGTCTGCAGGGGGCTGGTAAAACCACCACGGTTGCCAAACTGGCGCGCTGGCTGCGGCTCAACAAGAATAAATCCGTCATGGTGGTCAGTGCCGATGTCTATCGGCCGGCGGCCATCAAACAACTGGAGACCCTGGCGTCCGAAGCCGGGGTGATGTTTTTTCCCAGTGATGTGTCCCAGCAACCCATAAGCATCGTCAATGCGGCCATTGCCGAGGCCAGGCGTCGCTTCATCGATGTACTGTTCGTCGATACGGCGGGCCGTCTGGCCATCGATGAACAGATGATGGCTGAAATCAAGGCCTTGCACGAGGCCGTCAAGCCGGTTGAAACCTTGTTTGTCGTGGATGCCATGACGGGTCAGGATGCGGCCAATACCGCCCGGGTCTTCAATGAAGCCCTGCCGCTGACCGGGGTGATTTTGACCAAGACGGATGGCGATGCCCGCGGCGGAGCGGCCCTTTCGATCAGGCAGCTGACGGGAAAACCCATCAAGTTCCTGGGGGCGGGAGAAAAAATAGATGCCTTGGAACCTTTCTATCCGGACCGTCTGGCGTCCCGGATACTGGGCATGGGCGATGTGCTGTCCCTGATCGAACAGGTTGAGAGAACGGTTGACAAGGAAAAAGCCAACAAGCTGGCCAGCAAGATCAAAAAGGGCAAGCGCTTTGACTTGCAGGATTTCAAGGATCAGCTGGAGCAAATGAACAACATGGGTGGCATTGGCGGGCTGCTGGACAAGATGCCTGGCATGAGCGGGATGTCGAAAGCAGCCTCTGCCATGACAGAGGATAAAACCTTCGTGCGGATGGACGCGATCATCAGTTCCATGACCATGAAGGAACGGCGCAATCCTGATGTGCTCAATGGTTCCCGCAAGCGTCGCATCACGCTGGGTTCGGGCACCCAGATCCAGGATCTGAATCGTCTGATCAAGCAACACAAGCAGATGCAGAAGGTGATGAAGAAAATGAAGGGTGGCGGTCTGGCCAATATGATGCGTGGCATGGGCGGGATGAAACCGCCGGGTGGAGGATTCCCCGGATTCTGACTAGGAGTCTGCGCCGTAGAAACGATCGAGCCGAGGGTTTTCCACATTGAGGCCA
>JAVVEZ010000131.1:0-6397 GCA_032250895.1 Pseudomonadales bacterium
CCGGGCACGACAAATCAATCACTTGCGTGCTTGATTTGCGGCCGGGCCATCCATGGCCCGGATTAGCAGGCTGTTTTTCAACAGCCTGCTAATAAAAAACCGTCCCTGCAAACAGCAGGCGCGCCGTGCGCATGATGGAGGTATGCTTCGGCACCTGTTGCGTGGGATCGTCGTCCAGTTCCACTTCCACGGTCAACTCGCCGGTCGGATGTTCCACCTTGCACAATTTGACCCGCTCGGGGGGCCGCGTGGCAATGTCGTAGCCGACTGCGCCGGGAATGGTTGCGGCAGTGGCGACGCTGACTGCCGCCAGCACACCCACCGCGTCATGGACGCGATGTGGAATGAAACTTCGGGTATTGATCATGCCGCCATTGACCGCCGGGGAGACAATGGTCATTTTCGGCACACTCTTGCTGCTGACATCGCCCAGGTTCATCATCGGGCCCACCTTCAGGCGCAGGGCTTCAAGCCTGGCCTTCAGGGCACTGTTGGCTTCCAGTTCCGCGACACTCTCATTGCCCTCGAGCCCCAACGAGCGGGCGTCGATCATCACCACCGGCATGCCATTGTCGATCAGGGTCAGCTTGACGCCATCCACCTCATCGGCGAAGTGGCCACTGGGGAACAAGGCGCCGCAACTGGAACCCGCCACATCCAGAAACTCGATCATGATCGGTGCGGCGGTACCCGGGACGCCATCGATGGCGGCATCACCCTCGTACTGTACTTTCCTGCCCGGCGTCAGAATGCGCTGTTTGGCCACACTGTCGGTGTTTTCCATGTAGACGGTCACCGTGGTTGATCCATCCTGTGCCTGTACCAGGCCCTTTTCGATGGCGTACTGCCCCACCCCGGCCAGGATATTGCCGCAATTCTGCGCCGTGGTGGCAACAGCCTGATCCACCATCACCTGCACGAACAGATAATCGATATCCACGCCCGGGCGCCGGGACTTTGCAATGATGGCCACCTTGCTGGTCAAGGGATGCGCGCCGCCAATACCGTCGATCTGGCGCGGATCTGGAGAGCCCATCAGGCGAATCAGGGCCTGATCACGTTCCGATGTATCCGCCGGCAGGTCGCTCGCCAGAAAATAGGCACCCTTGGACGTGCCGCCGCGAAACATCATGCAGGGGATCGCTTTGAGCATGGAAACCTCTTGAAAGTAACTGTCAGCTGAAAAGTGCGCGTATTATCCAGGTTTCCGGCATGTTTTGAAACCAGGGAAGCCCTGGGGGGAAATTAGATTTGAGCCTGAAGCCCTGGCTGCATATAATTGACCCCCCAATTTACCCGGCAGGATTCTGTACATGCTCAAAACCGTAGCCGTTCGCAACATCCCGCGCGCCGACCAGGCCGTCATCAATGACCTTCAGAGCCTTGGGGTGGCTACCGTGCACGAATCCCAGGGTCGGGTGGGCCTGATGTTCCCCTATATGCGTCCGGTCTATGCAGACCAGCGGATTGCCGGCAGTGCCGTGACCATTCTGGCCCAGCCCGGTGATAACTGGATGGTGCATGTCGCCATCGAACTGTGCCAGCCCGGCGATATTCTGGTGGTGGGCCTGACGGCTGAAAGCAGTGATGGTTTTTTTGGCGACCTGCTGGCCCATTCCTGCATGGCCAGAGGCGTCAAGGCCCTGATCATCGATGCCGGCGTGCGCGATACCCGTGATCTGAAGGAGATGGGCTTTCCGGTCTGGTCAAAGGCCATCCATGCCAAGGGCACGGTGAAGGAGACTCTTGGCGCCGTCAACATACCCATCGTCTGCGCCGGCGCCCAGGTCAACCCCGGTGACATCATCGTCGCCGATGATGACGGAGTCTGCGTCGTGCAGCGGCAGACTGCCGCCGCCGTCAGGGATGCGGGCCAGAAACGCGAGGCCAATGAAGTGGCCAAGCGTGAACGCCTGCAAAAAGGAGAGCTGGGCCTGGATCTCTACAACATGCGGGGCCGCCTGCAGGAGGCCGGACTGGTCTATCTGGATTCCCTGGATGATCTCAAATAAGGCTTCATCGTTTGAAATGCTTTTCAACGCTTTTTTTAAGCCTTTTTAAAACCATTTTTTAAACCGTTTTTTAAACCGTTTTTTAAACTACGACAGGCTGATTCCATGGAATATGCAGAAATCAAGAAACTGAAAGAGCAGTTCGAGGAAGTGCCCGGCACCTACCTCTTCAACGCCGACCGCTGCCGGCAGGGTTACCACCTCAACATGTTCTGCATGTCGATGCAGAAAGACGAGAACCGCAGGGCCTTCCTTGCCGATGAGGAAAGCTACCTGGACCAGTTCCCGATGACCCCGGCACAGCGCCAGGCCGTGCTCGACCGCGACTGGATCGGCATGATCAAGCTGGGCGCGAACATCTACTACATGGCGAAGCTCGGTGCCACCGATGGCCGATCCTTCCAGTACATGGCGGGGGAAATGACCGGCCAGGGCCAGGAAGGCTACCGCAAGATGATGGTCGATGGCGGCCGTATCGTCGAAGGCAACCGCAACATTTCCGACAATGGTGGCAAGGTCATCAATAAATCCAATCTTGAAGGTGGTAAATAACTCCAATGGCAAAAGTATACGCTGGTATCGCAACCTCACACGTTCCTGCAATCGGAGTCGCCTTCGATCAACAGCTCTGGGACGAGCCCTATTGGAAGCCCCTGTTCGACGGCTACAAGCCCGCACAAAAATGGATCAGGGACAACACCCCGGACGTCGCCATTGTCGTTTATAACGATCATGCCAGCGCCCTGTCCCTGGAAGTGATCCCGACCTTCGCGATCGGTGTCGCCGACGAGTTCCAGCCTGCCGACGAAGGCTGGGGGCCACGTCAGGTACCTGTGGTCAAGGGCCATTCCGAACTGGCCTGGCATCTGGCGGAATCGCTGATCATCAACGAATTCGACATGACCATCATGAACAGGATGGAGGTGGATCATGGCCTGACGGTACCTCTGAACGTCACCTGCGGCGTCTGCGAAGAATGGCCCTTCCCGGTGATCCCGATTGCGGTCAACGTGGTCATGTTCCCGGTACCCTCCGGCGATCGCTGCTTCCGTCTGGGCCAGCAGATCCGCAAGGCGGTGGAATCCTTTCCGAAAGACCTGAAAGTCGCCGTCTATGGCACCGGCGGCATGTCGCACCAGATTCACGGCGAACGCTCCGGCATGATCAACAAGGAATTCGACCTTGCCCTGCTCGACGACCTGACCCGCAACCCGGAGCGTCTGCGCAAGATCCAGCATCTGGAATATGTCCGTGAGTGCGGTGCCGAAGGCATCGAAATGGTGATGTGGCAGGCCATGCGCGGTTCGCTGAGCAACAACATCCACGAAGTGTACCGTCACTACCATGTCCCGGCCTCCAATACCGGCGCGGGTCTGATCATTCTGGAAGAAGACAAGTACTGATTCCCCCACGTCAACCCCGCGCAGGCGGGGGGATCAGTGATGGCATTCGACTCTGAGCTAGCTAGATTAGGAGGAAACAAGATGAAAGTTCTTATGGTGGGCCATGGCGCCTTTGCCCAAAAGCACATGGACGGTATCAACAACATTGACGGTGTGGAGGTCGTGTCCCTGTGCGGGCGCCGTCCGGACGCCACCAGGGCGGCCGCCGAAGAACGCGGCATCAGGCACTGGAGCACCGATCTCGGAGACTGCCTGATGCAGGATGTGGATGCGGTCATCATCACCTCCGCCACCCAGGTTCATGCCACCCAGGCCATCCAGTGTCTGCAAGCCGGCAAGCACGTACAGATCGAAATTCCAATGGCGGACACGCTCAGCGATTCCAGAGCCATTCTGGCCGCCCAGCAGGAAATGGCCCAAAATGGCACGAAGCTGGTGGCAATGGCCGGTCACACCCGACGCTTCAATCCGTCCCATCAGTGGATTCATAAAAAAATTCAGGCCGGCGAGCTGACAGTCCAGCAGATGGATGTACAGACCTACTTCTTCCGCCGCAGCAATATGAACGCCGCCGGTGGCGTACGCAGCTGGACCGACCACCTGCTGTGGCACCACGCCTGTCATACCGTGGATCTGTTCCAGTACCAGACCGGCCAGACCGCGTCTCAGGCCTTTGCCCTGCAAGGTCCTCCACACCCCGAACTGGGCATCGCCATGGATATGAGCATCGGCCTGAAAGTGCCGTCCGGCGCCATCTGCACACTGTCCCTGTCCTTCAACAACAATGGCCCGCTGGGCACCTTCTTCCGCTATATCTGCGATAACGGCACCTACCTGGCCCGTTATGACGACCTGGTGGACGGCTATGAAAAACCCATCGATGTCTCCAGGGTGGATGTTTCCATGAACGGCATCGAGCTGCAGGATCGTGAATTCTTTGCGGCCATCCGCGAAGGTCGCGAGCCCAATGCCAGTGTTGCCCAATGCCTGCCCGCGATGGAAACCCTGGACCGTCTCGAACGCTCACTCGACAGCCAGAACTGATACCCTCATGAAAACCAGAAAACTAGGCCCTTTTACCGTCAATGCCATCGGTCTCGGCTGCATGAGCATGTCCCATGCCTATGGCACGCCGGATGAAAAGGAAGCAGAGAAAGCCCTCCATCATGCCCTCGATGTCGGTTATAACTTTCTGGATACGGCTGCCCTTTATGGCTTTGGCAAAAACGAAAGTCTGATCGGTCGCGTGCTCAAGGACCGCCGCCAGGAATTTGTGCTGGCCAGCAAGGCCGGGATGTTCAAGGATGAAAACGGCAAGCGCAAGATCGACGCCCGTCCCGAGGTCCTCAAACAGACCTGCGACGAGGCCCTGAAGCGGCTGCAAACCGATGTGATCGATCTGTACTACCTGCACCGCTGGGATCGCAAGGTTCCCGTTGAAGACAGTATCGGCGCCCTTGCCGACCTCGTGCAAGCCGGCAAGGTGCGGGCGCTGGGGCTATCGGAAGTCTCGGCCGCCACTCTCAGGCGTGCCCATGCCGTTCATCCCATCGCCGCCTTGCAGACCGAATACTCCCTATGGAGCCGCAATCCGGAGATTGCCGTGCTGAACGCCTGCAAGGAAATCGGCGCCGCCTTCGTGGCCTTCAGCCCGCTGGCCCGGCAATTTCTGACCGGCAAACTGACCGACCCGGCCACACAGCTGGAAGCCAGCGACCTGCGCCACAACATGCCCCGTTTTCAGGCTGAACATTACCCGAAGAATCTGGCCCTGCTGACGGAGTATCGGAAAATCGCCGAGGCTGAGGCTTGTACCATGGCCCAGTTGGCGCTGGCCTGGCTGCTGGCAAAGGACACGCACATCATTCCCATACCGGGTAGCCGTCATGCTCTTTGGGTGGAAGAAAACTTCGGTGCCCTCGAGCTTGATCTGAGCCCGGCAGCCTTTGCCCGGCTGGATCAGCTGATCAATCAGCACACCGTATCCGGTCCGCGCTATAACGCAACGACCCAGGCCGAGGTTGATACCGAAGAGTTCTGATAAATTCTGTCTGCCTGTCTG
The DNA here is from genome assembly GCA_032250895.1 of Pseudomonadales bacterium. Classification (GTDB taxonomy): domain Bacteria; phylum Pseudomonadota; class Gammaproteobacteria; order Pseudomonadales; family Pseudohongiellaceae; genus JAVVEZ01. The sequence goes on from JAVVEZ010000131.1 coordinate 5,478, forward strand.
CCGTCACATGGCCTTGACGCTCACGCTGACATACAGCGCCGGCGCCAGGCCCGGGAGACCGATGAAATCCCCTGCCACCGGAGGCACTGCGTCCGGCCAGGCCGCGACGGCCACCGGTATATGATCGCTGCCCGCCAGCTTGCCAATGGTGGGATCGAAACCCTTCCAGCCGGCTCCCGGCAAATAGACTTCGGCCCAGGCATGCGTGGAACCCAAGCCCTGTTCGGATACAGGGGCATAGAGATAACCGCTGACAAAACGCGCCGCCAGGCCCAGCATACGCGCAGCTGCCATGAACAGATTGGCAAAATCACGACAGGAGCCACTGCCATGATTCAGGGTCTGCGCCGGCGTCTGCACCCCCGGCTCCTCACGCACCCGGTATTGCAGGCCCGTGTGAATGCCGACACAGAGATTTTGCAGCAGCGCATAGGTTTCCGGGCCCTGACCCGGCTGCCAGAAATTGCTCAGCCAGTTGCGCAACACCTGATCAAACTCGCCGTTCTGCACATAGAAATAAGGAAACATTTCTGATACTTCTTTTTCGCGGTAGCTGAAGGGGTAGAAAAGCGCATAATCCTCCACCAGAAAATCCAGCGGTGCATCATTGAAATTCTGCAGTTCCACTTCACTGAGCATCACCAGGGCCTGGGCGCCCTCACTGAAGCTGGCCACGGTGATCGAATTGTCATAAATATCACGATGGCTTTTGAGTTGTGCCTCAGGCGATACGCTCAGGCGAAAGGAATCGATGCGCACCTCGTGGCCTTCCCGGGGTCTGAGCAGCAGACGCTGGGGCAGCAGGGTCACCCGTTCTGAAAATTCATAACGGGTCTCGTGCCATATCTTCAATCTACGCACCGCTTGTCACTCCTGTTGGCCGCAGTACACAGAGGCAGGGACTCGACAAAGTTCCCGAA
>JAVVEZ010000032.1:0-6307 GCA_032250895.1 Pseudomonadales bacterium
GTCCAACAAAGTCAGTGCTCTCCTCTCTGACAGGTCATGGATGTGCAGGCTGGTAGCAGAATAAACGCCCAGACTGACAGCGTCCACTCAAAATTGAGAGCATTCGGGAAAAGTCACTTGCCTGTCATCCCCGCGCAGGCTCCTATGCAAGCCGTTTCTGTTCTACGCTGCTGTGGTTCCTGGCCGCCACCATTTTCTCCGGCAAAGACCTCACGTTCGCTCTGCGGCTTTTGCTCACTGCGACGTTTGCTGCGCCGGGCTGACCCAGATTGAAGGCCCCCATTGCCGCCCTGACCGTCAGCGTCGTCTGACCCAGGCTCTCTGCCGCAGCCGCCACCTCTTCCACCAGTGCCGCATTCTGCTGGGTCGCCTCGTCCATCTGGCTGATCGCCTGGTTCACCTGTTCGATGCCGACACTCTGCTCCTGCGATGCCGCTGTGATTTCCGCCATGATGTCGGTGACCCCCTGCACCGCCGAGACGATTTCTGCCATCGTCGTGCCCGCCTCACCGACCAGCCTGGTGCCACCATCGACCTTGCCCACCGAATCCGAAATCAACTCTTTGATCTCCTTGGCCGCCGCCGCACTGCGCTGGGCCAGCGTCCTGACTTCCGCTGCCACCACGGCAAAACCACGTCCCTGCTCTCCGGCACGCGCCGCTTCCACGGCTGCATTGAGGGCCAGGATATTGGTCTGGAAGGCAATGCCATCGATCACGCCGATGATGTCGGCGATCTTCCTGGAAGAGTCATTGATGGAAGACATGGTGGTGACTATCTGACTCACCACCTCGCCACCCTTCAATGCAACTTGGGCCGCACTGCCTGCCATCCGGTTGGCCTGTCCGGCGTTTTCCGCGTTCTGCTTGACGGTGGCAGTCAGTTCCTCCATCGCCGACGCCGTCTCTTCCAGTGAAGAGGCCTGCTGTTCCGTGCGACTCGACAGGTCGGCATTGCCCACGGCAATTTCCTTCGTGGCGGTATCGACACCGCTCCTGCTGGCCTGCACATCCTTGAGGACGCCAATCAGGTTGGCATTCATCTGATTGAGCATGGTGAAGAGCCTGAGCAATTCGCTATCGCCCACGGCAGGAAACAGGGACGAGACATTGCCGCCGGACACCTGGCGGGCAACCTCGATCGCCTTGTCGATGGGCCTGCCCATCTGGCTGGAAAACCACAGACCAAAGGCAATGGCCGCGACCGTGCCGGTGGCGCTCAGGATCATGACGGTGCTCATCCCGGCCGTCGCCGACATGCTGGCCGCCAGCACGCCAATGCCCCCGAACAGTGCCGCGAACCCCCCGGCCACCAGCCAGGCACGGATATTGAATGAGAGCCGGCTCAAGCGCTGCAGCATGCCCACCAGACCCGTGCGCATCAGCATGCCCCCTTCCAGTACCAGACCCCTGGCCTGACCTTCACGCATTTTGCGATACAATTCTGCCGCTGCGTCGATCTCCGCCCGGGAAGGCTTGGTGCGCACCGACTTATAGCCGACGACCTGATCACCATCGAGCATCGGCGTCACATTTGCCTTGACCCAGTAAAAACCTCCATCCTTGCGCCGGTTTTTCACTACAGCCGTCCAGGTATGGCCCTGTTGAATGGTGTTCCACAGATCCGCGAAGGCCTCTGCCGGCATGTCGGGGTGACGCACGATGTTCTGCGGCTGACCCAGCGCCTCTTCCCGGGAAAAACCGGAACTCGTGACGAAGGCGCCATTCACATAGGTGATATGGCTCTTCAGGTCGGTCCGTGACACGATCACTTCACCTTCCGGCAGGACATACTCTTCGTTGCTAACGGGCATATTGACGCGCATGTTATCTCCTTCGCGGGAACAGGCTTGGAAAAGACAAGAGGTTGATTTCTGTTTTAGGAAACTCTGAATAAATCCTCTACCGTCGCCCCGGCGAACGGGGTCCAGTGGAATCAATGATCTGGAGCTTCGCCTTCGCGGGGATGACGCAAGATTCAGAGCCTGACCAATATTCCTGACTGTTGTGTAATACGGATATCGTTTATGTCGGCCGTAGCCGGATAAAACTTTAGGGGGGATATCAGAGCATTTCCAGATTCTGCTGATTGAGCTTGCGCAGTTCCATGATCCGGATGGCATATTTTTCCATACTGATCTCTGCCTCGCTAACAGGTGTCCATGAAGGCACGGCCACCGGTTTGACGTTTTCATCGACCGCAACGAACACCATGATGCAGTGAATGTCCTTGACCAGATCACACTGCTTCGGGTTGCAGGAATACATTTCCACCGAGATATGCATACTGGATTTTCCGGTATGAATGACCTTGGCGTTGACCTCGACCAGATTGCCGACCGGAATCGGACTGTGGAAATTGATGTCGCCAACGAAGGCCGTCACGCAATAACAACCGCTCCACGCCGTGGCACACACATAACCGGCCTGATCGAGCCATTTCATCGCCGACCCGCCATGCACATTGCCGCCGAAATTGACATCCGTCGGCTGCGCCAGGAAGCGCAGGCTTATGCCATTTTTTGTGTCAGACATAGTGATTTTCCTGTTTCATGCAATTCAGAGACTGCCCAGCTGCAACAGTCGTCGCCGATAATGGGCGCCGACGGCCTGATAGGAATGAAACTCCTTGATGAAGTCTGCCGCACGCTCGCCGATTTTGCGGGCGTAAGCGGCATCGTCCACCAGTTTCGTCATATACCAGGCGGCCTCATCCACATCGGCATCGGCCCAGAGCTGGCCGGCGCCATGGGGGTAGTCATCGGGAGCCAGCGGGATCAGCGCACAATTCACCAGGCAGGCATTGCCCGGATGCATGAAATCCACATTGCCCGAGTAGGCGGTGGCAATGACCGGCTTGCCGTAATACATGGCTTCTGCGAGGCCGCGCCCAAAGCCTTCGGAGCGGTGCAGAGACACGAAGCAGTCCGATAACTGAACCAGCGTTTTTATGGCCTGATCATCCAGCACCTGATCAACAATCTGCACCCGTTCATCCTGCAGATAGGGGCTGTCCATCAGAGACCGGTAATCATCCGGCTTCTGCTCACTGCCATTGACTTTGATCAGCAGATGGACGGCCTTGCTGCTGCCGGGTGGAAAGGCCCGGAAGAAGGCTTCCAGCACGGCCCAGGGGTTTTTCCGCTGCATGTAGGAACGAAAATCAAAAAAGAACAGAAACACGAATTTGTCGTCGGGCAGGCCGATTTCCGGGCGTTGCCTGTTCACAGCCGGGCCGGGCTCGATCGCAAAGGGCATCAAGGTGACGGGCAGCCGGGTTTTTTCGGCCAGTGCCTGCTGAATGAAGCGGGTGGGTGCCCACAGCTCATGCAAGGGTTCGAAAGCCTTCACCCAGGCTTCTGGAAACCGGCTCAGCTCCCATGCAAAGCAGCCGATGTTGTAGGGTCCGGCAAACACCTCCGGGCCCAGAACATCGAGCGCGCCCTGCATTTCGTCGGCGTTCAGGTAAAAGAGGTTGACCCGGTGCCCGGCCCGGCTTCCCACCCGCTGGAAGAAGGGAAAATCCTTGTGCTTGTCTGCGTCCTGTTTGCCATAATCGCCATGCACATTGAGCAGGCTGAAGGGAATGCCAGCCTGATCGCAGGCACAGGCCGAGGTCCGGATGTCCTCTGCCCGGCCCAGTACCGCATAGGGATGCCCGATCAGCGTCATGCCCGGTGCCAGCTCCGCACGTGAAGGAGCTGCGACTGCGGCGCCCGGCGCAGAACCGGCAGACGCCAGCTGAACCTGTCCCTCGGGTTCCAAATCACCGGGTGCCTGCGCCTCCGTGGTATCGGTCTGCAAACGCTGTTTGTATCGTTCCTTTCTGTCGGCAAAGCCGGCCGGCCCCTCCTTGATCAGGATGCGCAGCGAGCTGCCGAGCAGGGCCAGCAGGCCCCCGTGGCGCGCCAGCGCATCCCGGAAAACGGCCAGCAGGCCCGGCGCAGCGCTCATCGCGCAGCCACCTTTTTTTCTTTATGTCTTCCGGACTTCTTCACTTTTTTCACCACCGATTTTTCATGCTCCCCAGTCGCACTCTGATAACAGCCCAGGGCGCCGAGAGCCTCGCGGGTAGCCTCCAGATAAGCGTGACCATGGACCTGATCGGGTTCCAGATGATTGCCTTCCGCCCATTCATTCCATGCGTTCACAAACACCATGCGCTCATCCCCCATGCGACTGTCCCGGGCTTCCCGGACAAGGTGCGCCAGCCATTTCTGATAATAAGCCGGACTGGCATCGAGAAAGATATCCGCCGCATCCTGGCGCCGGGCCGTATTGTCCCAGGACGGCATGGCACAGCGAAATATTTTTTTGTTGCCGGGGCTGTGCATCATGAACTTATCCGCGGTTTTTTTATAATCGTAAATATGCCCGCAAAAATCCGGATTCGTTACAGTGGGCATCACATCCGGTTCCACCGCGCCGCCATGGGGGGGAAACTCCACCATGGCATCGAAACCTGCCTCCGTTTCGGCACTCACGCCATTGAAACTTTTGACGGCCACCAGATAGAGCCCCTCCAGGCCCGCAGCCATGGCCTGCTGCCGCCACAAACCGAGAGTATGGGACAGAGCCGGGATCTGCTCCGCCCGGTAAATGAGCAGCAGTGGCCGGCCATTGATCCGGATATAGCGGCGGTCACTGAAAATGGGCAGGAGTTCCGTGATAAAGCGCTGCTTGCTGGCATCGGAGTAATTCTGAGACATCAGAACCTCAGACTCACGGCCATCCCAGCGCCGGGTCCAGTTTTCATTGGCCCAGCATATACAAAAAGGAAAATCAGGTGTTCCAGAATCAAGCATTTCCTGCAGGGGCCGTTCCAGCAGACGCTTGCCGTCAAACCAGTAATAGTAATAACAAAAGCCGTGGATTCCATGCTCACGCGCCAGTTGTGCCTGTTGTTCACGAACCTCGGCCACGCGCAGGTCGTAATAGCCCAGATCGGCAGGTTGGTGAGGCTGGTAATGACCTTCATAATTGGGTTTTGCCTTGGCGACATTGGTCCATTCCGTAAAACCACGCCCCCACCAGGCATCATTCTCGGGAATCGGGTGGTATTGGGGCAGGTAAAACGCAATCAGCCGCACCCTGTCTTCCTGCATCAGTTTCTCCTGCCACCGTTCCAGATAAATCTTTTTGTTTTTTTCTATCTGGGCCAGCTTGCCCCCGCTCATGGTGTTGGTGGTCACACTCAAGTGGTGCCAGACTTTCGAGGCGGGTTGATAGTAAACCCTGTAGCCCAGTTCCCGGACGCGCAGCGAGAGATCGCAATCCTCGAAATAGGCGGGGGCATAGCGGACATCAAAGCCCTTCAGTTTCTTGAACAGCGTCCGCCTGATCATGAAGGCGGCGCCCGAGCAATGATCCACTTCGCGCAGATAGTCATAGCGTGGATCGTCCGGGTTCTGATTCAGGCCCACCAGGGTCACCGAGCCATCCCGGTGCAAATCGGCACCGGCCTCCTGCAAGTGCCCGGACGGATAAATCAGCCTGGAACCCACGATGCCGGCAGTATCCTCAGCGTCCAGAATATCGGCAAGCGCATCCAGCCAGCCCGCACTCACCTGGGTGTCATTGTTCAGAAACAACAGGTATCGTCCCCGGGCCTCTGCGGCACCCTTGTTGCAGGTGTGCACAAAACCCAGGTTTTCCGCATTGCGAAAATAACGCAGATGTTTTATCTGTGGCAGCCAATCCGGGCTTTCGTCACTGGACGCATCATCCACGACGATGACCTCAAATTTCCGTGCTGCCCCCTCTCGGGCAATGGAACTCAGGCAGGCCAGAGTATAGGCGAGATGATTGTAGGCCGGGATGATGATCGACACGAGCGGTGCAGATGCGACCGGCAGAACGATGCCTGCCGCGGCCGAGGAGAAATCCTCTTTTTTTATATCAATCGGTTTGATACTATTGGCTTCGGCGACCGGGAGCGGCGCAAATGCAGGCGCGGGAGCGGCATTCCTGTTTTTCAGATACTGAAGATAGGCCCCGGGCCCGCCTTTTGCAGTGATGGCGACGGCGTTGCGCAAACGCAGATAATTGTTTACCAGAACCACCTGGCGCAAGGTGCGCAAGCCTGCCATCAAGGCTCTCAGAGGCGCTGTCACGCGCCAGCTCGTGCTCTGCGTAATCTCGTCATATTTCTGCTGCGCCTCGCGATAGCCTGCCTGCAGCGCATCATGCCGGGCCTGCAAGTCATCATGGTCTGCCTGCAGCGCATCATGCCGGGTCTGCAAGTCATCATGGTCTGCCTGCAGCGCATCATGCCGGGCCTGCAAGTCATCATGGTCTGCCTGCAGCGC
>JAVVEZ010000032.1:6407-34048 GCA_032250895.1 Pseudomonadales bacterium
ATCATGCCGGGCCTGCAAGTCCTGCTGCTGCGCTCTGGCGCTCCGGAGCTGGTCCAGGGTCTGGACATGAGCCTGCTGAACTTCCTGTTTCTGTATTTCTGCTTCGTGCGCCATCTGGCGGAATTCCGGTACTTTTCGCGCATAGTCCACGATGCCGCGCAAATCCTGTGCCGACCAGAGCTTGCGCCATTTGGCGAAAAAGCGGTCCTCATGGGCAGGCTGATTGCCACCGCCGAAGCCGACCCCAAACCCACTCCCCTGACCCAGGTAGTAACAGGCACTTATTCCCGGCACGTAATGAAACGCCGTTCTGGCCGCCAGCTGCACCCAAAAATCCCAGTCTTCGTAATGCGTCAGGCTTGCATCCAGGCGCAGGCCTTCGTCGACAAAATGGCGGCGAAACATCGCGGCATGGATGGGTATGAAGTTGCGCAGCAACAGAAAGGTGTGCTCGAAGCTCTGGTTGAAGGTATGTACGACATGAGACTCTCCGCCGGCCTCATCCTGCCTGACACATTCCACGCCGGTATAGGCCAGGCCGGCAGTGGTCTCATGCTCCAGCGCAGAAACCAGTTTTGCCAGATGATCCGGATAAAACCAGTCATCATCATCGAGAAAAATGAGATAGCTGCCGCTGGCGGCTTCGAGTCCGGCATTGGCCGCCCGCACCCGGTTTCCACCTGGCTCTGGCCGGACCAGCTGAAATGCCGCCAGTTTGCCGGCAATTTCCTGACAGCCCGGGTCAATCTCTGTGCTGCCGTCATTGACAAGCACCACTTCAATTTGTGGATAACGTTGGGCCAGCAGGCTGTTCAGCGCCTTTTTCAGGGACTCCGGGCGATCCCTGGTGCGAACAAGCACGGAAACCAGCGGAGGAATATACTCGCCCTGGGTGATCCAATCAGGTTCAGACACTCCTGTCACGCGTAGTCTCCGTAAAAAGTCGTTGTTCGAGGGCCGCCACACCCACCCGGCTGATTCTCTGCGCCCGGCGGCGGGCCCATAAAAGGCCACATATTATAGGTATTCGGTTTTCAAGAAAATAAAAACCGGGCCGGGAGCGGTGCTCAGCCATGCCGTGCTGCGTCACGCCAAGCTGAATGCTGCTCTTCTTTTCCGTTGCCGGGAAAAGTCTTTTTGCCTTCAGACAGATCAAGTGACGACGAATCCGGAGTTCAGACTAAAACCTGCTCCTGCCGTTATAGAGATGCCCGCCGGAGGTGACATAAAAGTCCAGGACGCTTACTGCTGCCCTGCGCTGTACCTCCGTAAAAACCTCGATGCCACGCCGTGACAAGTCAGCCTGCCAGTCGCTCGGTTTGTTGCCTTCATCAAAACCAATGCGACGGGCATCCGCATCACGTGCAGCCAGCACCAGCCGTCGTATCCCCGACCAGGGTATCGCGCCCAGGCACATGGCACAGGGTTCCGTACTGGACAGCAATTCACGGACCGAATCGCCGGTCGATCCCAGGTCATAGCTGCCCGTTTTCCGTTGCGCCAGTGCCAGCGCCACCATTTCTGCATGCAGCATCGACAGCCCCTGGTTCGTGACCAGGTTCACTCCCAACCCAAGCAGGGCGCCATCGGCACTATCAAACACGGCAGCGGCAAAGGGACCACCACTCCGATGCAGCACATTGAGCCGCGCCGCCTCGATCACGAAGGCCATACGGACATCCCGGTCAGGACTTGACCGATACTGCTGGCTGTAGTCATCCAGCCACACGGGCAGTTCAAAGCAGAGTCGCCGGGCTTGTGTATAGGAGACGTGTGGAGCCATCCGCTGGATTCCGGATCTGAAGGAAGGGGATGCGATGCCATCAGTGGCCAGGAGCGGTTGCTGAACCACCCCGTCGTACTGCGAATTGGTGCCGGCACCAAGAGTCGAACTCGGGACCTACTGATTACAAGTCAGTTGCTCTACCACGGCTGAGCTATGCCGGCTTAAACTTTTTATCGATGCCCTGAAATTGGTCATTGTCTTGCAGGCGGCGCATACTAGCAACCATTCGACTTCCGATCAATGTTTCAGGGTAAAATTATCCCTTCATTCTTTCCTGACCGCATGCCTCCAAGACAAGGATACACTCAGATGAGCCAGCCGCAGTCTTCCGTCTCCAAGCTTTCCTTCTCACGCCCCGACAGTCCGCAATGGCAGGCGCTTGCCAGGCATATCGAGGACTTGCGCACGAGCTCTCTGGCCGGCCTGTTCCAACAGGATGACCAACGCTTCGAACATTTCAGTATCGAAGCAGCGGGACTGACATTGGATTATTCCAAGAATTTTCTGACTGAGGAAACCCTGAAACTGCTGCTGGCACTGGCGGAAAAATGCCAGCTCTCCCAGGCCATTGCCGACATGTTCGACGGATGCGCCATCAATACCAGTGAACAGCGCCCTGCCCTGCATGTGGCCTTGCGCAGCCCGCAGCAAAATACCGTCCAGGAACAGGCAGTACATGCCTGCCTGAACAAAATGCAGGGCTTTGTCGAGGCTGTCCTGGAGGGCAACTGGACCGGTCATGAAGGCAAGGCCATCACTGATGTGGTGAATATCGGCATCGGCGGCTCCGATCTGGGGCCGGCCATGGTTTATCAGGCCCTGACGCCTTATCATGTGCCCGGTCTGAACTGCCATTTCGTGTCCAATGTCGATCCGGCCCATCTGCTCCAGACCCTGACAGGGCTGAATCCTGAAACCACCCTGTTCATCGTGGCATCAAAATCCTTTTCAACCCTGGAAACCAGCATGAATGCCATCCTCGCACGGCAATGGTTTCTGGACAGTGGTGCCCCCCCAAACGCCCTGTCCCATCACTTTGTCGCCGTCAGCGCCAACGTGGATAAAGCCGCTGCCTTCGGCATCGACCCGGCGAATATTTTTCCGCTATGGGACTGGGTGGGTGGCCGCTATTCCCTGTGGTCGGCCATTGGCCTGCCTATAGCCCTGGGCGTGGGCATGGAAAACTTCCGGGCCCTGCTCGCCGGCGCCCACATCATGGATGAACATTTCCGGACGGCACCGGCCAGGGCCAACATGCCCGTACTGATGGGCTTGCTGACCATCGGCTACCTGAATTTTTTCGGGGCGGAAACCCAGGTGGTGCTGCCCTATGCCCAGAACCTGCATCTTTTCCCCGCCTTTTTGCAACAGCTGGATATGGAGAGTCTGGGCAAGTCGGTGCATCGGGATGGCTCCGCTGTCGACACCACGACCGGCGGCATCATCTGGGGCAGCGCCGGGACCAATGGCCAGCATTCCTTTCATCAGCTGTTGCACCAGGGCACTCACCTGATTCCGGCAGATTTTATTGTCGCAGCCCAGACCCATTATGAGCAGTCTGCCGAAAGCCTCGCACAACACCGGCAATTACTGGCCAATTGTTTCAGCCAGAGCCAGGCTCTGATGCTGGGCAAAACGCTGACGGAAGCCACCACGGAACTGCAAGCCCAGGGTCTGGACCCCGCGGCTGTTGCCACGTTGGCGCCCCACAAGGTCATTGCGGGCAACCGGCCCAGCAACACCCTGCTGATGCAAAAACTGACGCCCCGGGCCTTGGGCAGTCTGATTGCCGCCTATGAGCACAAGGTGTACGTGCAGAGTGTCATTCTGGGCATCGATGCCTTTGATCAATGGGGCGTGGAACTGGGCAAAACCCTCAGTACCACACTTCATCAGGCACTCGAACGGCAAGACTGCAAAGAAGAACAGAACGTTGACTCTTCAGCTTTTGACTCTTCAACCAGGGGTCTGATCAACTATTACCAAAAGTTCTGCCGAAACCCAGCCTAAAAGGTGTACACCAGACTGATACTGGTCTGGGTGTCGGTTTTCTTGTTGCCGGCCGGTACCTGAGAGGTATTTCTTGCCTGAAAGGCAATCTTGGTCGAGATCCGGTCGATGATATTGGACACCAGACCTACTTCAAAGCGGGTAATGGTCAGGGTTTCGCCAATTTCACTGGTGAGACTCTGCGTCAAACTGGCCCATTCGGTCAACTTCCAAGTCAAATTTTCGCCCAGGGAGATGATCGCTTCACCATTGCTGCCTGCATCGATGACATCGTTCTGGCGATAACCGGCACCGCCGAAACCCTCCAGGCTGAAGTTGTCCTGCCGAAAAAAATAACGACCATAACCCACGGATGCCGCCGCCTGATAATTGAAACCGCTGAAACGGTCATCCGTATAATTACCCTTCGCAAACAAATACTGGTCTTCTTTCAGCGCATAATCGGACTTGTTCTCAAGATAATAACGTTCTGCCGTGGTGCTGGAATCTTCCTGTGAACCCAGTCCCTGAAACTTCAGGGTGTGCAACCAATGCTCAGTTTTATAGGCCGTCTTGAATTCCAGGTTGAAGGTTTGGGTATCGGTATTCCCCGTGGTGCCGACAAAGCCCAATGAAACACTGCTATCATTGAAGCCCATATCCTCCTGCGCAAGAGCACTGCCGCTTGCCAGGATCAGACCCGCTGTCCATATGGCATTCTTCACTTTCATCGTTTTCTCCTCTGCATTGGTTTTGAATTGTTTATTTTTAGCAAATCAAGCACGCAAGTGATTGATTTGTCGAGTCCGGTTTGCGGACATGCGCCGCGAACCGGCTTGAAAAAGTCCATGGATGGGCTTTTTCAACAAGCTGTTAGGGCTTTAAACAAAAAAAACAGCCAGAACCTTGAATTCCGGCTGTTCTTGTCATACGGGGCCGCCATTGCCTTCCAATCACTGGTGGACTGCCTGCTTTTCCTAGCTGTTGTTATTGTTTCGGAAAATATGCTACCCGGTCACCATTGAAGGTGCCGACCCACAGATTGCCATCCACTTCCAGCGCGGTGCTGACACCCTGGATTGCCACGGTCTGATCGGCGCCACCGACTCTTGTTGCCGTCAGGGTCTCCGGATCGATCTCGAGCACCGACCAACCGCTGGCACAAGCCTGGCCGCTGCATGTTGAAGGCGCCACATAGTTGTTACCGGCGGTCAACAGTTTGCCGTTGACACCCCAGCGAATATTGTCAGGCGCAATATCCACCGCCACGCTCTGCTTGCCCGGCGGGTTCTGGCTGCGGTCGAACTTCAGCACTTCACGGCCACCAAAGGCCGCCACATACATGAAGCGCTCATCCTCGGACAGCACGATGCCATTGGCACCGGACAATTCAGTACCGGGCACGGCGCTGACAGGCCCCCCGGGATGCCATTCATAGACCTCACCGGTGATTTCCCCGGCACCAACGGCGGCAAAACCACCACCGGCCGGGTCCATCATCTTGGTCGTGACGAAGCCACCATCGGCAAGGATTGCCACACTGTTGATAAAAAACGTATTCTGGGGTTCGGGCATCACCACACAGCCTTTCCAGCTCAGTGCCGGGGCCGCGCTGCTGACATCCAGGTCAAATATTTCGATGCCTTCACGTTCACCGTGGCTGGTGACATAGAGATCGAACCTGTTGGTTTCATATTCCCGCAGACTCAGGCCGTGCATGGAAAACTGGCTCAGGTTGAGCAGACCGGGGCAATTGGGATAGGCCTGGCTGTCAAGGCTGGCACTGAGGGCGCCGCCAAATATCAACTCCTGCCAGCTGTCATCGTTGGGATTGATCAGATAGAGATGCCCGGTGATATCACCACTGCTCATACCGGAAGCCAGCAACAGCGCGGTATCTCCCAGAGGCAGGATGTCTTCCGCATTCATGAGGCCGCACAGATAGCTCAGCTTGCCTTCATCTGCACAGCTGTCCGCCGCGACCACTGTTTCCTCGGCTACCGGCCCGTTTGCGGCCGGGGGCGGCGCTGAGTCCGGCCCACCACAGCCTGCGGCCAGCAACACCCCGCAAAGCAACACCCCGCAAAGCAACAGGCCTGTACCTTTGCTGTCAGTAAACATAGCTTTCTCCACTTGCATTGTTTGATGGCGGAAACGGCCATCGCCGTAAAACCCTGCTTATTTAAACATTGCGACGTACAAAAAAGAAGGAAGGGGCTTCGCCTGCCAATCGGGCTGATTGGATTTGCTCCCCGCCTCTGTGGCAGTATACTGCCCACTCTCGCTTCATCGGGTAAGGTGCCACGCGGCTATTCAGCGATTGCTTATTCTGTGCCAGACCCAGACCATAACCATTAACAGAACCGGGGCCATGCTTATGAAACATGTCAATTTGCGCCAACTCCTCGCATTTGTTTTTCTTTCCGTCTGGGTCGCCACCCAGGCGCTGGCGCAGGGCCTGCCCCAGGGCAGGCCGGAACGACTCGGTTTCGACCCCGTCAGACTGGCACGCCTGGATCCCATCCTGCAATCCTATATCGATGACCAGCGCCTGGCCGGCAGTGTCGCGCTGGTATTGCGGGATGGCCGCATCGTCTATTCTTCCGCCAAAGGCATGAGCAACATCGAGGCCGGACTGCCGATGCGCGAAGACAGTATTTTCCGCATCGCCTCCCAAACCAAGGCCATTGTCAGCACCGGCATCATGATGCTGCATGAACGTGGAGACTTGCAGATTTCCGACCCCCTGAGCCGCTACTTCCCGGAATGGGCCAAGGTGCAGGTCGCCCAGCCCAAAGCCGATGGTGGCTATGACCTGGTGCCCATCAGTCGCCCCATCACGCTGCGCGATCTGCTGACCCACACCTCCGGCATCGGTTATGGCCTGGGCGGCGTGGCCCTGGACGCCTGGCAGCAGGCGGGAATCGCGGGCTGGTATTTTGCCAACAAGAATGAGCCCATCGGCACCACGGTTGCCCGCATGGCGGCCCTGCCGATGCAGGCCCAACCCGGAGAGCAATGGATTTATGGCTACAACCTTGACATTCTCGGCGCCGTCATCGAAAAAGTCAGCGGGCAATCACTGGCCGATTTTCTGCAGCAGGAAATCTTCACACCCCTGGGCATGAGGGACACCCACTTTTATCTGCCCCCGGAAAAAGCCGGGCGCCTGGCCGTGGTGTATACACCAAAAACCGGTGGAGGCATCGAGCGTATCCGGGAAACCGGTGGCATGCAGAGCCAGGGCATGTATGTCGAAGGTCCGCGCCGGAGCTATTCCGGCGGTGCCGGACTGCTGTCAACCGCCGGGGATTACGCAAGGTTTTTGCAAATGACCCTCAATGGAGGAGAATTCAACGGCAAGCGGCTGCTCTCGCCCAAAACCATAGAACTGATGACCAGTAATCACCTGCGTGATATCCCCTTTCAGCCCGGCACCGGTTTTGGTCTCGGCTTTTCCATTGCGATGGATCTGGGCGCCCGCGGCACGCTGGGTTCAGTCGGTGAATATGGCTGGGGTGGCGCCTATCACTCCACCTATTGGGTGGACCCGGTCGAGAAACTGGTCGTGGTGTATCTGAGCCAGTTGATCCCGGCACCAGGCATCGATGATTTCAGCAAGCTCAGGGCCGGCATTTACCAGGCTCTGGTAAAACCCTGAGAAACCGGGATTTCCGCCTGCGCGGGAATGGCGGGAAAAGGCGCGGCACCGATGAGAAGAGGCGCGGGAATAATGGCAGAAAGCGCAGGTTTACAAAGAGTCAATAACGAGGAAGCAAGCACATGCAGTTAGCACACAGAATGTCGCAGTTGGGCACCGAGTCGGCCTTTAAAATTCTCGCCAAGGCGAAGGCCCTCGAAGCCCAGGGCCGGGACATCATCAACCTGGGCATCGGCTCTCCGGATTTCAGGACCCCGGCCAATATCGTCGCGGCGGGCAAGAAGGCCATGGACGACGGTTTTCATTTTTATACTCCGGCCAAGGGCTTGCCCGAGCTGCGTCAGGCCGT
The DNA here is from genome assembly GCA_032250895.1 of Pseudomonadales bacterium. GTDB lineage: Bacteria > Pseudomonadota > Gammaproteobacteria > Pseudomonadales > Pseudohongiellaceae > JAVVEZ01. The sequence continues at coordinate 14,193 of JAVVEZ010000032.1, forward strand.
CGTGGATGACATCAAAAAATACCGGGGCGTCGATGTCGACCGGGAAAACGTGATGGTGGTGCCCGGGGGCAAGCCGACGATGTTCTTTGCGATCACCATGTTCGGCGAACCCGGTGCCGAGATCATGTATCCGAACCCCGGCTTCCCCATCTATGAATCCATGATCAAGTTCAGCGGCGCCACCCCGGTACCCATCGAGCTGCTGGAATCCAGCGGCTTTGGTTTTGACCCCGACCGGGTGCTGTCCCAGATCAATGAGCGTACCCGTCTGATCATTATCAACACCCCCGCCAATCCTACCGGTGGCGTACTGGAAAGAGACGCCATCGAGCGCTTCGTGACGGGCCTGGAAAAGCATCCGCACGTGGTGCTGCTGGCAGACGAAATCTACGCACGGCTGCTGTATGACGGCCTCGAGCATGTCAGCTTCATGGAATATGAGTCCATCCGCGACCGCACCATTCTGCTCGATGGCTGGAGCAAGACCTATTCCATGACCGGCTGGCGGCTGGGTTACGGCGTCTGGCCGGCCGCCCTGATCGATCACGCCGAAAGACTCCAGATCAACAGCAATTCCTGTCCCTCGGCACCGATACAGGTAGCGGGAATCGAAGCCCTGACCGGCCCCCAGGATGCAGTCACGATGATGCTGGCCACCTTTGATGAGCGCCGCAAGCTGATCGTCGAGCTGCTCAATGAAGTTCCCGGATTTTCCTGCATCATGCCCAAGGGCGCCTTCTATGCCTTCCCCAACATCACCGGTACCGGCATGCGCTCCAAACAGGTGGAAGAACTGCTGCTGGACGAGGTCGGTGTGGCGACCGTGGCAGGCACCAGTTTCGGACATCTGGGCGAGGGCTACGTCCGCTTCAGCTACGCCAGCAGTACCGACAATATCCGGGATGCGCTGGCGCGGGTGAAAGCCTGCATGAGCGCACGGCTGTGAACCCGGCCACTGCCACGCACACGGGTCATGACGACACCTTTAGCCTGTTCTGTCCGCCGCTGCCCCGCCTGAGTGTACAGTGACAAGCGTGTGATCAGCCGCATTCTGGAAACCATGGGTCATGGCAGAGCAAGCAAACAGGACTTTCAGTCTAGTGACATGACACTGGGCATCATCGAAGGTTTTTTCGGCCACAGCTGGAGCTGGCAGGCCCGCTTTGATTTCGCGGACTTTCTGTTTGAGCAGGGTTTCGACTCCTATCTGTATGCGCCCAAGGCTGACTCTTGTTTCCGTAAGCAGTGGTTCTCGGCCTGCCCGGCATCGCAGCTGGCGAAACTCCAGGACCTGGCCGCCCATTACCGCCATCATCATATCGATTTTGGCATGGGTCTGAGTCCCGTCGAGCTATACCGGAATTTTGACCACGCACAGCAGCAGGTTCTGGAACGAAAAATACAGGAGATCAACCACATTGGTGCCCGCACCCTGTGCATCCTGTTCGATGACATGCGCGGCGATTTTCCCGGCCTGGCGCGCCAGCAGGCGGCCATCGTGCAGTTTGCCGCCGATCACAGTCAGGCCGACAGGCTCCTTATATGCCCCACCTATTATTCCAGCGACCCCCTGCTGAGCCGGGTTTTCGGTGACATGCCGGATCATTATCTGGAAGACCTGGGACGCCTGCTGGACCCCGCCGTGGAAATTTTCTGGACCGGACCCAGGGTTTTCTCCCATGATTTTCCCGCCCTGCACATGCAGGAAGTCACAGAAAAATTGCGGCGCAAGCCCCTGATCTGGGACAACTATCCGGTCAATGACAGCCAGCGGCTGAGTCCTTTTCTGCATCTGAGACCCTTTGCCGAAGAAAAAAAATCGTTGCTGCACGATGCCAGCGGCCACTTCGTCAATCCCATGAACCAGGCCTGGCTGTCCCGCATTGCCCTGTATTCCCTGCCCCGGCTCCACCATCAGGCCCACTATGATGCCGAGGCCGTCTTGCGCAGTGCCTGCTACACGCTGTGCGGCAGAAAGCTGGGCCAGTCTCTGCTGGATGATCTCGAGGTTTTCCAGGATCAGGGGCTGGAGCGGCTGGATGCCGAGGCGCGCCTTGCCTTGAAGGAGAAGTATCGAAGTTTCGGCGACAATCCCTACGTCAGGGAAATCATGGCCTGGCTGGACAATTACTATGTTTTCGATCCGGCCTGTCTGACCTGAGTTTGCCGCATCATGAGTCGTCCAGTCCTTACCACGACCACCTCCCTGCAACATCGGATCACGGTCTTTGCCAACGACCATATCGGTGACAAGATCCGGCGCCGGGGTCTCTATGAAAAGGAAAACCTGGAATTTCTGAACCGCATCCTGGCCCGAATGGACAAGCCGGTGGTGCTCGACATCGGCGCCAACATCGGCAATCACAGTCTGGCCTTTGCCACCCAGGCCGCCTTCGTGCATGCCTTTGAACCGTTGCCGGAAGTGTTCGCCCTGCTCAGCCGGAACATCGCCCAGAACCGGCTCAGCCACGTGCATGCCCACAATGTCGCGCTGTCCGACAGCACCGGCGACGCCACGATGTACATGGTGCGGCACGGCAATGTGGGCGCCTCCAGCTTCGACCGGCGCCATGAGGATGTGGAAGCGGTCAGGGTGCACAAATGTATCGGCGACGACTACCTGAAGGAACTGAAGCTGGGCAGACTGGACCTCATCAAGATCGATGTGGAAGCCCATGAGGCCTATGTACTCGGCGGACTGCGACAGACCCTGCAAGCCTTTCTGCCCTATCTGACATTGGAATGGAACGACCCGCTGACCCTTGAACGCCTCGGCCAGTCCGAGATCCTCACGTTTCTACAGGCTCATTACCGGTTTTATGTGCTGGGCAGCAACTACGACGCCGGCCACTGGCAGGGCCGGCCACTGGCTTTTCTGCGCCGCAAGTTTACCCGCCTTTTCCTCCCCCGCCGCGCTGTGCTGCTGGCCTTTGACCCCAGCAGAATTTACAAGAACCTGCTGCTGGTCCCGCACGGCAAGGAGTCTTTTCTGGAAAGCGTTTTTTGATGTCAGCTTCAAAAACAAGGCATGCGGGCCTGGGCTTCAACGCAGGGCCACACTCGGGAGAGCTCCGGCGAGGAGCGCAAGCGAGGTACGCCTGACGATCATGGCAGGCTCCCTTTGAGTATTCCCATCGGCAGGGCATGACAGCTTACCTCGCCCAACGTGAACGGCAGCACTTCCTGCCCGGAATAAAGTATCACACCCTGTTCAAACTTTTTCCCGGCGAACTCGGCCAGTCTTGCCAGCGACTTGAAGTCTCCCGGGCGAAGGGTGGACGAAGCTTTGACTTCGATGCCGGTCAGTCTCCCATCGGCACGTTCCAACACCATATCCACTTCCTGCTGTCTGTGGTCGCGGAAGTGGTAGAGCGTTACCGGCGTTTGTGCCCAGCCGCTTTGCTTGGTCAGCTCCATGAACAACGAATTTTCAAGCAGGCCGCCGAAATACTGGCTGGCCAGCAGGCTGTGTGCGTTGGTCAGGCCCAGCAGATGGCATGCAAGGCCCGTGTCCACAAAGTGCAATTTGGGCAACTGGGTCGCCTGCCGCTTGCCCCGGTTCTTGAGCCAGGCCGGTACGCGGCGCACGATAAACATCAATTCGAGAATCTCTATGTAGTTTTTTACCACGCGATCGTCAAGCGACAGGTCATTGCCGATGTTGGCATACTTCAATAGATTGCCGCACAAACCCGCCAGGTACGGCGCCAGCGCCTGAATTTTGGAATGGTAGTCGCCGCGGGCCGCGTACAAGGAGGCGAAATCCTTGAACAACCGTCCCTCCATATAGGACCTGAACCACACCTGTTGCGCCCGGGCCGATTTTTCCTGCACTTCCGGGTAACCGCCGTTGAGGATCCAGGTGGCCAGTTGTTCCCGCTCAAGTAGTGCGGCTTTTCCGCGGTTGAATTTCCCTGACAGCAGCATGTCTACGATGTTGTCTTGTCCATCGTGCAGTTCGCTGAGCGACAGGGGCAGCAATTCCAGTCGCGCCATGTGCCCGGGCAAAGCTTCCTGCACCCGTGCCGAACGGAAAAAATCGGTGGACCCGGTGAGCAGGAATTTCCCCCGTTCACCGTGCGGCAGCTGATCGGAAGCTTCCTTGATGGCAGGAATGAGCTCTGGTGCATACTGAAACTCGTCCAGCACCACCTTGCGCGCTTGCAGGGAACGGATGTAGCCGTGGGGATCATTGCGCGCGGACGCCAGCACGGTCTGATCATCACTCTTAATGCGAGATTTTCAAGCTCTTAATGCGAGATTTCCCAGGGAGACTGTGGATCATATCGTGCCCGCACATAAAAAAGAACTCTGGACATAACCGAGAGTCTTGCTCACAATCCTCTCCACAGCCAGTCTACCACCGCCTGCCGTCCCTTCCACCGCCCCCGTTGCGCTGTGCTGCTGGCCTTTGACCCCAACAGGATTTACAAGAACCTGCTGCTGGTCCCGCACGGCAAGGAGGCATTTCTGCCGGCTGATACAGCAGACCCGCAGGAGCTTGCCCGAACATGAGTCCGCCATGAGTTCGCACAGGAACAACGAAAACGAGGCAAGCACCAGACTGGCGATCAAGGTGGTGCCCGGTTCCTCCCGTGACGAAATCGTCGGCTGGCTGGGTCCGCGCCTGAAAATAAAAGTCCGGATGCCCCCTGAAAACGGCAAGGCCAATGCCGCCGTCGAAAAACTCGTGGCTGACTGCCTGGGCCTGGCACCCCGCTGTGTCAGCATCGTTGCCGGTCATGGCATGGCAAACAAAACCCTGGCCATCGAGGGGCTGGATGCAGACGCGATCTCCCTTGAACTGGGGAAGCCCTGACCAGGTCAGGGGCAGGTAGGACTGGATTTCCGCCTGTGCGGAAATGACAGTGGCAAACATAAAAACTGCCTGCTAGAATAATTTCATGCGGAATATGCACAAACAATTCTTCCTGATTCTGCTGCTGACCCTGACGGTATCAGGGATGCAGCTGATCAAGGATTCCCCCCTGCATGATCACACGCATCATGTGGTGGATTGTGCCATCTGCCATCTCAGTGCCAATGATGACGCCACCGTTTCCAATGATGCACTCCTGCCCCAAAGCAATCTTGTTGCTGTTTTTCATGCTTACTCCGGGCTGACCGCCCGTTCCATCCACACCGCCGTTTACCAGAGCCGCGCCCCGCCCCTGAGTTTCTAGCAACCATGCCCGACAGTGGTCCGCCCGAGCGGGTGGACCGCCGTTCCCATTTGCAGAAAGTCAGAGGACGAGTTCATGAAACACGTATATTCCGATTCCCCAGCCGGCAGGAATCGATGTCAGACATTCATATTTTTGTCGAGGCCAGCATCTCTGGCCTTTTTGGCCTGCTTCGCCAGTTCAGCCATTGTGGCACAAACATCCGTGAGCGAAGCGGAAGGACGGCACAACAGTGGCGCTCTGATCGATGAAATCGTGGTGACCGCCAATCCCACCGGCCGCTCCCGTCTGGAAACCCTGCAAGGCACATCGGTGCTGAGCGGAGAGCATCTGGACGAAAAACTCTCCGCCACCATCGGCGACACCATCGCCAGCCTGCCCGGCCTGTCACAGTCGGCCTTCGGCCAGGCGGCCAGCCGTCCCATCGTGCGCGGTCTGTCCGGTGACCGCTTGCGGGTCCTGACCAACGATCTGGGTACCTTCGACGCCTCCACATCCAGCCCCGATCATGCCGTGGCACTGGATCTGTCTTCGGCAACACGCGTCGAAGTTGTGCGCGGGCCCACGACGCTGATGTACGGCGCCGACGCCGTTGCCGGCGTCATCAATGTGATTGACGCCAGGGTGCCGCAGGAATTGCCGGAAGAGGGCCGCATCGATGGCTTCGTGCGCACCGGTGTCACCACCAATGCCAACCAGAAACAAGGCAACGGCGCCCTCTCCGCCCAACTGACTGAGCATGTAATGGCCAACTTTGGCGCTTCCTGGCTCGACACCGACAACTTCAAGGCTCCCGGTTTTCTGCGCAGTCCTGCGCTGCGCACAGCCGAACCACCCGCACCGGGAGAGGACGAGGTCTTCGGCTTGGCACCCAATTCAGACCAACGCAACTGGGCCCTGAATGGCGGCCTGTCGTATGTCGGCGATTCAGGTTCCATCGGGGCTGCCGTATCCCACTGGGACAATAATTATGGCATCCCGCTGGAGGATGCGGTGCGCATCGATGCCCGGCAGACGCGGGTCGATGTCATCGGCGAAACCCGGCAGGATTTTCTTGTCTTCGAGCAGGCCCGCTTTCGCTTTGGCTATGGCGACTATGAGCAGGTGGAACTCGAGGATGGCACCGTCGGCACCCGCTTCGACAATCAGGAATGGGAAAGCCGTCTCGATCTGATCCAGCAGCCTTGGGGAAACCTTTCCGGCACCCTGGGCGTGCAGCTGCGCAGCAGAGACTTCACTGCCACCGGCGACGAGGTCTTCGTGGCGCCGAGCGATACCTTTGGCTGGGGTCTCTTCGCACTTGAAAGCTACGAGCTTGGCCGCTGGCGCTTCGACGGCTCACTGCGCGTCGACCGTCAGACCATAGACGCCGGACTGCTGGTCCGGGAGGAAAACGGGCAGACCGAGGTTTTCGGCGGCGAAAAACCCGGCTTCACCGGCATCAGCATCTCGAGCGGCCTTTCCTATACCTTTGACAGCGGCTATCTGCTGGGCCTTTCCGCGTTCCGTATCGAACGGCTGCCCACGGCCGCCGAGCTGTTCTCGGGCGGCCCCGAACTGGCCACCCAAACCTTCGTTCTCGGCGATCCGAACCTGGGCGAGGAAACCCTGCGTGGTTTTGAAACAAGCGTCAAAAAAACCGAAGGCGCGTTGACACTGACGCTCGATGGTTACTATTACAACTACAAGAACTTCATCACCCAGTCCTTCACCGGCGGGCTACAGAGTGACAACCTGCGCGAGGTAAGCTTCACTCCCGTCGGCGCCCGTCTTTATGGTTTGGAACTCGAAGCCAGCTATGAGGCCTGGCGGAGGGGTGAACAGGCCCTGCTGTTCGATTTGATTTTCGACAAGGTCGAGGCAGAACAGCGAGACGGCGGCAAATCCCTGCCGAGAATTCCACCCCAAAGCCTGAGTCTGGGGATCGAATATCAGCACCGTCTCGCGGATTTCCGGCTGGACGCAGAATTGGCCGCCAACCAGAAGGATCTGGCCGACTTTGAAACCGCGCCGGGCAGCTACGTCAACCTCAGCGCGACGCTCACATTGCACCCCTTCGCCGACGAAGACATCCTGCTGATCATTCAGGGCCGCAATCTCACCGACGATACCATCCGCCATCACACGAGCTTTTTGCAGGACCGGGTGCCCGCCCCCGGCCGCGACCTGCGCGTGACCCTCAGAGTTGGTTTTTGATAAATCGGATCGGTTCGGCCAAGGCCGTATTTATCGCTTCCAGGCAGAACACACAGAACAGTGCTGGAAGCAATAAATATCGACTGCTGGGCAAGACCCAGCAAACGCTCGGTCTGTTTTTATTCCAGGAAAAAGCCTTCCGGGATACCCCATGGGATGCACCAATTGGCAGTACCATCTACAGGAACTAATATAGGAAATCCATTAAAGTCCTGGAAGGCGACAAATATCGATACCCCTAATATTTCTTGGCCCTCTTGTGCCGGGGGATGCATCCAACCATGACCGTGCAAGTTAGCTGCAGCAGTCATCACATGGAATGTGGGACTAGGAACACCCGCCAAAGAACCCTCGAACCTCAATATCTCATGGGTATCCCAAGGAAAAATAAGAATTCCATGGGCCACGGGAAATATGGTTGGATCAATTGGCGGATTTAGAAACGCTGTCGTCTCAGAGCATTGGTCGGCTTTTGAATATGCATTTAGTGATATAGTTATTGACAGTAACATAAGGAAAATATTGAAAATTTTTATTTTTTTCATAATCAACCTCAAAAAGTTGGTTTTAACTTAATTATTGGTAACTATCCGACTATGTTTCTGTATTTGCACGTAGCCGACCAAGTGTCAACAAAACCTTTAGGATCATTAGTACTCCATTTTGAAAAATCGGCTTCATTATTTCTTAGTGTTGGATATATTTTTGCTTTATGCGCCTCGATACTTTCTGAAGACTTCGGAGTCAAATTCCCAAGCAGTTTTATGTACTCATCTGTAATGAATTGAATGGTATTATATTTTATTTCAAATATTTTTCTGCTGATATCATCTGCTTTAATGACCATATCCTCATCTTCTTTTACGCTGAGATCCTCAAAGTTTACACACACTTCTTCCTTAAGCATCAATGATTGCTCTTTCATGTAATTTTCAATTAAATCATTTGTTTCATGAAGAATTGAGTAATCCCTATCAGGAAATTCTTTTGCAATACTTCCTGATGTCATAATGGCCATAACTATAGCAACATATTCAGGTACTTCCAGTCCTGTAGAAATATCCCTGTTAGCGTAATTATCATAATCTTTTTCCTGATCCTCAATAATTTCAAATATTGATCGATCATCCACTAGTTTTGTTCTTTCAATAATATCCACAAGGTCGATATTATTTTCGATATTTTCTTGCGAAAAAGAAATTGACGAAAAAAATCCAATAAAAATAAATTTTAATAAATTATTTATAGACATAACTCCTCCTTTATTTTAAATTATCCTCAAAGATAAAATTCCCTGGTATATGAGAATTTCTCCTCTGGTATAGCAGAGTATTTTATTAACTGAATTTAAACGAAAGGATGGGAATAACAGAAAGCCCCATCTTCTTGTTGTCCTTTTACGGCAGGGCGATACACATATTCCCCCCCCCAAATTTCATGTCAAGGGAAAATTCACAAAATTATGCAATTTTTGCATGATGACATCCTGCCATCCATCGATCGGTGAATCGGCCGCGAGCGCTGACCTGCAATCCCTGATGCTGAAGACACGCTCGAGGCAGTCCGGCGCACGATGTCCCCTCGAGGTAGCAGCCATGCAAGTTAGCTTGATATAGTGGATCATGACGCTGAAAAACGCGGGGAGACACGACATGAACATCCGAACGGCACGTCACGCGATCTGCCTCCTGGTCCTGATGACATGCGCCACGATCGCGAAGCCTCAGCCGCTCCCGGCCGAACCCTTCGTAGCGCTGGACACTAGCGGGCCGATCACGTATTTCATCGATACCGGGACGCCGGAGTCGGCTTACCGCGAAGGAGACCGCGAACTTGCACGCTGGGCACTGGACAACTGGGAGCGTGCGGCGAAGGGCGTGCTGCGGTTCGAGCCCGCCCCCGAGAAAGACGCTCTGGTGCGGATATACTTCGCGTCCGCGAGCTCCGGTCAATACGGCGAGACCATGGCCTTCACGATGAACGGCCGCCGCGGGGCAGCCGTCTTCGTCCGCCCTGACACCCGCGCCTTCGGCCCGCCTCTGGCCGATGCGGCCGCCCGCGACCGCTTGTTGCGCGACACCATCGTCTACCTCACGTGCCTGCACGAACTCGGGCACGCACTCGGGCTGAGCCACACTGAGCGCTACGCCGACATCATGTATTCCTTCGGCTACGGCGGCGACATTCCTGCCTATTTCGACCGCTACCGCCGCCGTCTCGCCACGCGCAATGACATCACCGGCGTCTCCGGCCTTTCCAATGATGACAGCGCGCGGCTGTTGGCACTGTACGATATACCTTAATCCGCTGCTCGATGCCTCCTTGCGAGACTGTATGTGCGTAACGCACAACAAAACCTCCCGAAAAGCTAGGAGCCTGTCGGACTCCTAGACGATTCACTCGGTTTTTCCGGCGCTGGAGCGCCGCGACACCACCCGGCGCCACCAGACGATGATGCCGCTGGCGAAGAGCAGCGTCGGCAGGAAGCTGGCCAATATCCACGCCCACTGCGCCCAGGCTCCTTCCCCAAACTGGGCAAAGTGCACCTGGCGGAAAAAGCCCAGCAAACCGCTCGGGCGCCCGAAGCCCCCCGGTTCTGCCCCGAACCAGCTCAGCATGGCGTTCATCGCCCGGGGAAAGCCGAGCTGAAATCCCGATACTCCCCAGGCGATCATCAATAGCAGCGACCAGAAACCGATGCAGCCGTGCAGTTGCCATAACAGGCCTCGGGAACCGTGGCGCCGGATCAGAAGTCCCTCCGCCCAGCGCGCCCGCCCCCGCCACCAGAGCAGCAGCCCGGTGCAACTCATCAGCACGAACAGGGCGCCACCCACGCCGTTGATCCCCCGCCCCAACCGCCGCCCCAGCAACAGATCGTCGTGCACATCCGCCAGCCATTCCACCGCCTGGATCGACCAGGGCCGGGCTTTGCCGATGTCCTCACCGGTGTACTGGTTGAAGTAGTGGGGGATATATTCGCCGTCCTTTTGCAACACCACGTAAGTGGCGTCGCCGGGGGTAAAACCCTCGACAGTGAAGCCCACGTCGTAGCCGGCGTAAACCTCCACCATCCTGGCGGTGAGTGCCTCGCCTTCAAGCGGGGACACGTCCAAAGGCTCGACGGTTTTGGGCTCGAACCAGCGGTAGAAAGGTGACTTCAGCAACAAGGCGCCACCGCTCAGGCTGATGACCAGCACATACAGGCCGAAGCCAATTCCCAGCCACAGATGCACCTGGAACAACAACTTCCTGAATCCGAGGGTTTGCGGAGCCCGCAGCCAGCGTTGCCAGCTATTCATCATGAAAGACAGGCCTTACTCAATGTTGGAATAACCGATTGATGGTGTTGATGGATCAAAGGGGTCAGAGTAATTTGATCCTGACCCCTTTGATCCTGATCTCTTTGATCCGATTTTCATTCTCACACGGGCATCAAAAGTGGCGGGATGACGAGCGCCTGCGGCTTGTCCTTGTCAGCAGACGACTCACTTGTTTTCATGTAGGCCAGATGATCGTGCGCCAGGCCTGCCTGCGGCAGATAGTTGCGGTAGGGGCCGAGGTCCCTGCGGATTATCGCTGTCAGGAGCTCGGGTACTGTGCTGGTATGTCCCTCGAAAAAGTCCCGCAGCGGGCCCTCTGCCTGAAGTTGCCCACCAAACCTGGCGTAAGACTCTGCTTTTTTACTGGTTGCCGCCCGCAGGGTGCTGAACCAGCGCGCATTGAAACCACGGGATGCCTGGAAGCGCCGGAAAATCCGACGCTTCGAGTGCGCATCGCCGACCAGGTCGGAGACAAGGCCGAAAAATTCCGACCAGCCATAATTTTTGGGACGTACGTTCATCATCCGCGTGTTGTTGAGAAAGTGAAAAGGAACGGGCACGACCCGGCCCTCGGACTGGTATTGCAGGTTGAGCGCGGCTGCCCGGCCATAGGCCGTCAACAGCGAAAACGCAGGATAGGCCCCCGGGGCAAGATCGAGGAAGCGCTTGATCAGCTCGAAGGGTTCGGTGCCGTCATCACAATCGAGGCCGAGCACGAAATTGGTCTGCACATAGGGCACGTAACGCAGGATCGTATTGACATGCTCAGCCACCTGGCGAACCTTGTCCATCCCCATCTGCTTGCCCGTCTTCGACTTGTTGCCGTGTTCATACCAGGATTCTATTCCCGGCAGCAACGCAACGAAGCCGTTCTTTTTGAGCCGGGCCAGATTGGGCTCTGACAACAGTGACAGGCTGCTCTCCGCGAGAAACTCGATGCGTCCGGGTGGCACTTCTTCCTCGATGATGGAGAGATGATCATTGAAGCGAACACCGAAATTGGGATCATGCCAGGCAACCCGGGAGGTTTTTGCCGTGGTCAGCAAAAACCGCAGATCTTCCCGCATCTGATCCAGGCCAAGAGCCTGGTAAGGAACGACGGCATCGATGCAAAAGCTGCAAGTGTAGGGACAACCAGTACTGCCGATCATCGGAATGAGCTTCAGGAAGGGCGTCTTTGCAATGGTGGCGGAAATGAACTTCCAGCGCTCACGCACGCCGGGAATCTCCTCGGGCTGCTTCTCAGCAGTCAGGTAAAGTCCGAAGGGCCGGTGCCGCTCGCCATCGGCCAGCACGTCTCTGATTATCGGCTTGTCGGTCATACCCAGCACATAATCAAAATAAAAGGCCGCATCCTCCGGGTAGCAGCGGGCATGTGGACCACCCAATACCGTCACGGCCCCACTGCTCCGGAAAAAAGCGCTGAGCGCATAGGCAAACTGCGCCGAGGCGGTATAGGCGCTGAAAAAGCAGATATCGACAGGCTCGGGCAGTTCCTTGTCAAGATCTTCCACGCCGGTATAGCAGATATAGCGCACCTCATGACCGAGCTGCTCACACCAGACGGCAATCGCCTGCGGCATCAGGGACGCGGAGTTCGCGTTCATGAGCCTGGAATACAGCCGTTGCACCGGCCTGTTGCTCGTGAGATCGATGATGGCAATCTTCAGACGCTTCATGCCCGCCGCCGGAAAGCAGATTCCTGCATTGCTACTCCTCGCTTGCCAGCGTCTGGCTCCAGGTTCAAACCTGTGCCATTTGTTCAAGCGGCCCACCACGGACTGTTTGATAAATGGTTCACCGTAGCACGAACCAGGACAAACCATCTAACACTTTGTTGAAAAAGTCCATCCATGGACTTTTTCAAGCCGGTTTGCGGCACATGTCTGAAAACAGAGACCTCGGCATTATTCCAAAAACGTTTCAGGGCTGCTTGCCAAGCCTGACATGAGCCCGTTCGATCAGGTAGGCACGGATGGCCCCGGCATCTTCGGCATCCATGACCGAGGCAAAGGACACCATGCCGTTGCCGGAACGGACCCCGTCGAGCACCACGGCATTGAAGAGTTCAGCGCTGTTGAGCGCCGGGGAAAGCAGCAGGTCGGGAAACAGGCCGCGGCGGAACAGGCCGCCGGCAGTACCGGGGTCGCCGTGACAGATGATGCAGTTCTGCTGATAGAGCCCTTCACCCTGGGCCACCACAGCGGCAGGCGCCGTGGCGGGCGGAGGATCCAGTGGCGGGGCGCTGTACTCGAGGGCCGGTGGCAGCTGCGCCGTGCCACCAGCCTTGAACACCAGCAGGCGGGAATAGGATGGTGCGTAGTAATTGCCGGTGGAGCGCCCGGCCACCACGGCAATATATTGCTCCCCGTCCAGTTCATAGCTGACCGGTGCCGCCACCACGCCGGTGTGGGTGGGCAGCGACCACAGTTCCTCGCCGCTGTCTGCGGCGTAGGCACTGAAGCGGTCGGCATTGCCCTTGAACAGCAGGCCACCGGCCGTGGCCAGAATGCCGCCGGCGGCTGCATCCACGCGCCAGACTTCCCGCTGACTCACCGGATTCCAGGCCAGCAGCGAACTGCCGGACGGCAGCTGCGCCGTCGCATTGGGCCCCAGCTCTGCCAGGCCGGCGCCAATGTCGATGCCCAGGTTGGACGACAAGGGATTCGGGTTGAAATTTTTGTCTGCCGCATAAACCAGACTGTTGTTGGCGGCGGACAGATACACCAGCCCGGTGCCGGGATGATAGGCCATGGGATGCCAGTTGTGCGCGCCGGCCGACGAGGGCTGCACGGCATAGGCGCGGCCAGTGACCCCATAGCGGGCATTCGGATTTTCGATGGGGCGGCCGCTCTGCGGATCGATGCCGCTGGCCCAGTTGACGGCGGCAAACTTCTGCGCGGAGATAAAGGCCCCGGTAGCGGCATCCAGCACATAGAAAAAGCCGTTTTTCGGTGCCTGCATCAGCACTCTCCGGGTTTCGCCGTTCAGCTCCAGATCAGCCAGCACGATGGGCTGGGTGGCAGTATAGTCCCAGCTTTCTCCCGGGGTGGTCTGATAGTGCCAGACATAGGAGCCGTCGTCGGGATCGAGGGCGACGATGGAAGACAGAAACAGATTGTCGCCCCCGCCCGGACTGCGGATGCTCTGGTTCCACGGCGAGCCGTTGCCGGTACCGATATAAAGGAGGTCGAGTTCGGGATCATAGGCCATGGAATCCCATACCGTGCCACCGCCCCCCAGGGCCCACCATTCTCCCTGCCAGGTTTCAGCCGCCATGGCCAGCGTGTCGTTTTCAAAGCCCAGTGCCGGATTGCCAGGCACCGTGAAAAAGCGCCAGACCAGGTCGCCATTTTCCGCATCGTAGGCGGAGACATAGCCACGCACCCCGTATTCGGCACCACCATTGCCGATGAGCACCCGGCCCTTGACGACGCGGGGGGCGCCGGTGATGGAATAGGACAGGTCATGACTGATCAGCGTGTCTGTCTCCCAGACGACCTCGCCACTGGCTGCATCCACGGCCACCAGACGCCCGTCGATGGTACCCACGAAGACCTTGCCGTTCCACACCGCCGCGCCCCGGTTCACGACATCACAGCAGGCCCGCACTCCCCACTCCCCCGGCACCTGCGGGTCATATTTCCAGAGGCTGGCCCCGGTCCTGGCATCATAGGCAAACAGCTTGCTCCAGGCCGTGGTGACGTAGATGACATCATCCACCACCAGCGGCGTGGATTCCTGTCCCCGGCTGGTGTCGAAATCGGCATACCAGGCCAGACCCAGATTGCCGACAGTGGCCGCCGTCAGCTGTGCCAGCGGGCTGTAATGCTGTTCGCTGTAGGTACGCCCGGTGGTCAGCCATTGCCCAGGCTCGCTGTCCGCATCGAGCAGCCGCCGCGCATCGACGGCGGCCGGCGAGCCCGCAGCGTGCGCCGGATCATTGGGTGTCGAAGTAGATGTAGAAATAGGTGTCTGATTGGGTGTCGAATTGGGTGTCGAATTGGGTGTCTGATTCTGCGGTGCCGGGCTGCACGCCAGCAGGCCAAGCAGGACGACAGCAAGCGGCAGGTGAGGGAAATGAAAAGATCGCATGAAGGCCGGGTCTCCGCTGGCTGGCTTGTTGGCCGCACGGAGCAGTGCACAGGGCCCGGTCCGCATGGATGAGGATCGGGAGAATATGCCAGCGCTGGGGGCAATTCAAGAGTCGGCCAGAATCCTTACTCCCGATTCCAGGGTGAGACCTTGAGATGCAGACGCGCCCTGCAGCCTTTTTTCGAGGACAGATCCATGATGGCACCCCCGTCTACGTACGCCATTTCCCGCCCCTCGTTTTCGCTCCAGTCCTCGCTTGCCATCACATAACGCAAACGCCAGTGCTGGTCTGCCATCGTCGCCCGGAGCGTCACCCGGGTATCCAGCAGGACTTCGCCGGGAATCCGTTGCTGGAATGGACCCTTGCCCACCAGGTAATCGGTGGTGCGCACGGCCAGAACCAGCGTAAAAACCAGCGTTTTGCCATGTTCAATCTTTTTCGAATCCAGAAAGACCGAAAACAACTGCGGGGAGCGAGCCTCGGGATGCTGCCCATTTTCATCAAACAATTCGTCGAAGGTGCGAAAGATGGCGGAGGCGTCATCAATCCGGCGCTCGGTCAGATTGACATCAAAGGCACCACGGGGCGTGACCGTGGACTCAAACAGGTAGGACACCCGAATCTGCTTGCCGGCCTCATATTCCCGCCTGATCCGGGGAGGCAGGGGCAGGTCTTGCAGTTCCAGAATGCCCGCGACAAAGGTGTCTCCAAACAGGAAACGGACCAGGTTCTGGTAACCCTCTTCAGAATTGACCAGACCATAATGACCGCTGTGACTGCGGTAGACATAGGCCCGGGGAGCACCCTGCACAGCGGCATTCTCGATCTTGACGAGGCCGTCGCTCATCGGACCGACGGCAAAGCGCACCGCATTGTAGTCCTTGTGGTTGGTGCCGATCAGACAAAAGAAGCGGGCGGGATCGAATTCACCATTCAGGGAATCCACTCGGTCCGCTGATGGCAGCGCAAGGTAGCTGGCCATCTCAGGGCGGCTGAAGGTGTCCGCATCCCAGATCCCGAGCCACCGGGGAACGTTCAGTCCCCGCAGCTCGATGCCGTTGTGCGGTGTGCCATAGGTGAATACCCTGCCACCAGGCTCCTGGCTTCAGCGCTGCCCACGGCAGGGTTCTGCAGCAGACAGCGGCAGATCAGCCCACCCATGGAATGGGCCACCAGATACACCCGGAATGCCTGCCTGGCAGCGGCATCATCACCACAGACCTGATCCCGGGTATCCAGAATGAGTTGTGATAATTGTTCCGCCGCCCCGCTTATGCTGGGTTTCACACCCGTGCCCAGGTCCCGGTCTCCCTCTTCATAGTAACGGTGGATAATGATGCTGCGCGCCGGAATGGAGCCTGCGACCTGCTTGCCGTCCCTGTAGGTATCGCTATAACCATAATCCTTCATCAGACGGACCAGCGGCGACTCAAAGATATGTTTGCTGACTGTGCGGTCCCATTCCTGGCGAATTTTGGTAGAGCCCAGGTTGAAACCCATGTAGGGAGTGGCGACCGTGTCCTCGATCTCACCCTGGGTCATTGCGTAACCACGCAGATAAATAATGGGATAGTACGGATGTTTGAGGATGGCCATGCTGATTTCGCCTATACCAGTGCGACTACTCGTCCGATTATTTTCAACAGCCCACTTATGGCTGCCAGTGTCTGCTTTACATTTTCCAGGTCTTCCAGTTTTGCCTTCAGCACATCAATCCCCGTGGTCAGACCGGCTTCGTTTTCTTCCAGCTTTTTTCGAATTTCCTGTAGCTCGGCTGTGCGCAACTTCATATAAGCCAGTTGCACCTGGGACAACAACTGCGCCGATTCGGTTTTCACCGGAGCAGAGGACTTTTCCAACTCCAAATGATATTCGAGAGATAACATGACGTTCCTGGTTTTTTTCAGTTGGCTCTTGGTGGCATTTAAAATTTCGTTGGCGGCCATGATCAATCCTCCCTCTCGGTTTTGGTACTTTCAATCAAATCCAGAATGGCATTGATATCCGCAAAGAGCACATCAAAATCCTGCTGACCGCTCTTCCCTGCAACCAGTGCAATGAAGGTTTTCTTCAATTCCTTTGCCGCCTGCACGGCGCTTGCTGCCATCTCTGTGCCGGTGCTTGCATTCAGTACAGCGCGCCGAGCATTTTCCCAGCCTTCCGGTATGCTTGAGGTCTCGGCAAGATAGGGGTCCACCACTTCTGAAATCTCTCTGCGTGCCATGAGTATGTCAACATCAGATTTGTAATCGTCAACCAGGGCCTCAAGTGCGGCACTTTGCAACTCGAGCTCCCGCTCCAGAACCGTTGCATTCTTCTTCAGCTCAGTGCTCAGAACCTTCTGCTTGTATGCAGCCACCACCATCGGCACTACCCCTCCTATAAAATCCTTGATTGGTGCGTCCCCTATGCTGGCGTTTTCAATGGCCGGATGCAGGGCCTGCATCTGGGCCGCCAGGCTGCTGGCTTCAGCCCCAATGCCGGTATTCAGGTCTGTTGTCGCCAATGCCGACAAAGCAATGAAATATTTGTTCAGGAGCAGGGTGTGCTGTCTGATCCGCTGTAATTCTGTGAGGAAGTCCTGCAGGCTCTTTGTATGGTTCTTATAATTTTTTATTCGCGTATCAATATCTGTATCTGTATCACGAATTTCCAGCAACACGACACTATCCGCGTCTATGGCCAGATTCCCGACTTCTTTGGTCAGTGCAACCATGGCACTAGAATAACTTTTTCCGGCACTTGCGAAGTCATTGAATTGATTGAGACGACTGCTGTAACAGGCAGTCAGCATACCCAGGGCTGTCATTACCGTGATAATTTTCAGAAGATTTTTCATGGCGTTCATCCTTTCAATCCAGTTCTGACATTTCAATCAGCCTGGTCATCATTGCGTTGATAAGAAACGGCTGCATTGCATAATTGCTCCCACCGGTTCTTTCTTGACCGGTAGGCTTCCAGGGTTTCTCCTGGCTGTCGCAATGGCTTGCTATCGCAGGAGGGAAGAGAATTTCCACCCGGCCCAATCGCCATGGCATTGACCTTTTCTGCTTCTGAAACGTTTTCTGCCGCTTCCCGGATCAATGCTCCATCCAACTGTTCAAGTAACACCGGCGCCGGGAAAACGTCTTCCCGGTTGACCTGTTGCGCCCCGGCCCCGCCTGCGATTGCCAGGTAAAGCACGAGACCATGGAAAACCGCTGCCAGCCTGCTCAGACTTTGCATGCTTCTTCTCCTGTATCAAACAAGGACTTTTTGCGCCAGCCCATGCGCTGCGTGGCGCTGGCCTGCGGGTTATCAAAAAAACTGGTGAGTTGAAGCAGATGCACCGACCCGGGCACCAGAAAATCATAGTATTGGGTGTGGGTTTCGCCCGGCTCGAGAAATTCATCCGTTTGCTCAAAGCTGAAATTGGCCAGCTCCGGCCAGTCTATGCTGCCGGACTCATTGCCGATGGCATCGCCCTCAGCAAGCGCAGCACCGATCCGCGATTCCAGCGGCAGCACTTTGACAAGATGATGTTCATGCCGTTCCAGATCCACACGGACCAGCCCGACATTCTTCACGTCAACGATGGCCCGTACCCAGCGAATGTCCTGGTTCAGACAGGCCGCATAAAAGTGATGCTCTATCTCGGCCCTGGCGAGGCTGTCTCCACGCAGCAGGAACCACCACCCGGCGGCCAGGATGGCTGCGATGGTGAGTCCGCCCTGAATGATGTCCACTCTGGTTTTCAGCTCTGGCAGAGACATGAGATGCCCTGTGTTTTCCATGACCGGGAAACTTTGCTGTGCTTCTGACTGAAACCTGCCACCAGTGCCGGAATGGTCTCAGCGCATTTTTTTAATTTCGCTCTTTGGTCAATTCGGGCTTGCTTTGCGCTGTGTGATCATATATAAACATTTTGGCTTTTACTCCGATATGTTAAAAATAATCATCAGGAGGCTGTCATGAACATCACTTTCGATCTGGATGCCTGGCATGTGTGGTTGATTCTCGGCATGGCGCTGGTCATAGCCGAGGTCATCGGCACGGAATTCATCCTGCTGGCACTGGGTGCCGCCGCGCTGGTGACGGGTCTGCTCACGGCACTGTTCCAGCTTGCCCTCAACGGGCAGTTCATTGCCGCAGCCACCGTCGCGGTGCTGTTCGTGCCGGCCTTCTTTCGCTTCTACCGGCGCCGCTTCAAGGCCACGGGCACGCAGGCGGTCATCGGCGAAGGGCTGTACCGGGATACCGAACTCATCATCGAAGAATACGGCGGGCGCTCCGGCATCCGGATTCAGGGCGACTTCTTTCCCGCAAAAAGTACCGAAGGCGACCCGCTCAGATCCGGCGAACTGGTGCGTGTGCTGGAAATGCATGGCCTGACGGCAGTCGTCGAGCGCATCTGAAAACTCACTGACAAGGGGTAACAACCATGGAAGCAAGTATCGGAACCATCATTCTTTTCATTCTTGCCGCGCTGGTGGCAGTCGTCATCATCCGCGGTCTGAAGATCATTCAACAGGCGGAGACCATGGTGATCGAGCGGCTCGGTGAATATCACCGCACACTGATGCCCGGCATTGGCTTCATCGTGCCCTTCATCGACCAGCCGCGGGCGATTTCACGCAAGAAATTTCTCGGTGAAACCGCGCTGATCGAGCTCACCACGACCATCGACATGCGCGAAATGCTGCTAGATTTCCCCGCCCAGGCGGCAGTGACCAAGGACAATGTCACCGTCACGGTGAACGGTGCCCTGTATTACCAGGTCATCGACCCGAAACAGGCGGCGTATGCGGTCGACAACCTGGTGCAGGCCATCGAGGTGCTGGCCAAGACGTCCCTGCGCAATGAAATCGGCAAGATGGATCTGGACCGGCTGTTCGAGTCGCGGGACGAAATCAATTCCGCGCTGGAAACCATCCTCGATACCGCCGGCAACAAATGGGGTGTGAAAGTCACTCGGGTGGAAATTCAGGACATCGCCTTCCCGCGTGAGGTCGAAGACGCCATGCGTCAGCAGATGGTCGCCGAACGCGAGAAGCGTGCGCAGATTCTGCGGGCCGAAGGCCA
>JAVVEZ010000033.1:0-33522 GCA_032250895.1 Pseudomonadales bacterium
GTGATGACGCTGGCGGCCGGCGCCTTGTTTGGGCTGGCCGGAGGCACCTTGCTGGTGTCCTTCGCTTCCAGCATCGGGGCGACCCTGGCCTTCCTGATTTCCCGCTATTTTTTACGCGACTGGGTTCAGCGGCGCTTTGGCAAACGTCTGGAAGCCATCAACGCCGGCATAGAAAGAGAAGGCTATTTTTATCTGCTGACACTCCGCCTGGTCCCCATTTTCCCCTTTTTTCTGATCAACCTGGTGATGGGCCTGACCCCCATGCGCACGATCACTTTCTACGGGATCAGCCAGGTGGGAATGCTGGCGGGCACTCTGATTTATGTCAATGCCGGCACGCAGCTGGCCCAATTGCAGGGACTCTCGGGCATTCTGTCGCCGGAGTTGCTGATGTCCTTCATCCTGCGGGGTGTGCTGCCTTTGCTGGTCTTCAAATATGCGCTGGGGATATTCAAACGCAGACGCCTTTATGGGCCCTGGAAGAAACCATCCGGTTTCGATCGCAATCTGGTGGTGATCGGTGCCGGTTCGGCAGGCCTGGTCTCTTCCTATATCGCGGCGGCAGTAAAGGCCAAGGTCACTCTGGTGGAAGCGGGCAAGATGGGGGGCGACTGCCTCAATTATGGCTGTGTACCCAGCAAGGCGCTGATTCGCTCGGCCAAACTGGCTCATCAGATGCGTCACGCGGAACAGTATGGACTCAGTGCGGTCCAGCCGCTGTTGTCGTTTCCGCGGATCATGGCTCGGGTGCAGAACATCATCAGGGACGTGGCGCCTCACGACAGTGTGGAGCGTTACACGGAATTGGGGGTGGATGTGGTGCAAGGCTATGCCCGCATCATCGATCCCTGGACCGTTGAGATTCAACGCCATGATGGCTGGGTGCAGACTCTTTCCACCCAGGCCATCGTCATTGCCGCTGGGGCCCGACCGATCGTGCCGGATCTGCCGGGTCTGAAAGAGATGGGTTATCTGGACAGCGACAGCCTGTGGGAGGCAATGGCCCAACGTGATGAGCTTCCCCGGCGTTTGTTGGTGCTGGGCGGTGGTCCGATCGGCTGTGAACTGGCACAGGCCTTCGCCCGTCTGGGTTCTGAGGTCACGCAGGTGCAGCGCGATCCCCGTATCATGATCCGTGAGGATGCCGACGTCTCGGAGCTGGCCCGGGCGGCACTGGAAGCCGATGGAGTGCGCGTGCTGACGGAACACACGGCGCTGCGCTGTGAACGCGACGGCAGTGACAAGGTGCTGGTGGTGGAGCATGAAGGCCAGGAAAAGCGCCTGGTCTTTGACGACATTCTCTGTGCTGTGGGCCGTGCCGCCCGGCTGGAGGGCTACGGTCTGGAAGAGCTGGGCATTCCCAGTGGTCGTACGATAGAAACCAATGAATATCTGGAAACCCTTTACCCCAATATTTATGCCGCCGGCGATGTGGCCGGACCTTATCAGTTCACACACACGGCCGCGCACATGGCCTGGTATGCAACGGTGAATGCTCTCTTTGGCCGGTTCAGGAAATTCCGGGTGGATTATTCCGTGATTCCCTGGGCCACCTTTATCGACCCCGAAGTGGCGCGGGTGGGCCTCAATGAACAGGAAGCCAGGGAACAGGGGATTGCCCATGAAGTGACCCGTTACGAGCTGGATGATCTGGACCGTGCCATTACCGACAGCGCCGCCCATGGTTTCGTCAAGGTGCTCACCGTGCCTGGCAAGGATAAAATCCTGGGCGTCACCATTGCCGGTGAACACGCAGCCGAGCTGCTGGCGGAATTTGTGCTGGCGATGCGATACGGGCTGGGGCTGAACAAGATACTCGGCACCATCCACACCTATCCCACCTGGTCCGAGGCCAGCAAGAATGCGGCGGGGCGCTGGAAGCTGGCACATACGCCCACAAAGCTGCTGGCTCTGGTCGAGCGCTATCATGCCTTCAGACGGAGATAGTCAGGTTCAGCCGATCAAAACACGCCCATGACAGCCTCGGCGCCCTGATGGCGCTGCCACCAGCGGCTGCTGAGCAGCAAGAGGATGGAGACCGGCACCAGCCAGGAAAACAGGGTGATGAAGGCGCCCAGACCAGGGATGCCCAGCAGTAACAGCAGGCTGGGTGCGCAGCAGGCACCGCCAGCCAGCAGGGCAGGCAGGGCGCCAGCAGAACTGCCGACAGAGGCCGACAGACCGCAGTGACGCCGCTGGCGCAGCGACAGGGCCCCATGCACATTGAGACCTAGCAGGCTGCCCAGCAGAGCGGCAACCAGCAGGTTGCCGGGGCTGACAAGGAAGACCACATAACCGAGCTCCGCCATGGCCACGGCTTCAAACTGCAAGCCCGAACGCAAGGCTAGCAGTCTTTCCAGAGTGATTGGGATGCTGTTCCAGGTCCAGCCGACCGTGCCAAGGCTCAGGTCTCCGAGCGTGAACAGATAAAACAAGCAATAGACGATGGCCGCCGCGGCCGCGAGCCGGTTCTTGTGATCAGCGTTTTGCAGCATTCAATACAACCGTGTCCGGATAAAAGGCTGCCCAGGCAAACCACAGGGCCTGAAAGCTGTTGACCGGGGTGGCGCTTTCCAAGTCCTCACTTTGCGGCCCCTCAGCCGTGAAGGCCACCTCGTCCGGGTCGATGGTCACAGCCTCGGGGCTTTGAAATACCCAGCCGGCGTCCAGGCCGGGGTCGTGGATAATCAGGAAATGACTGCCCTTGTGTTCATAGTGGAGCACTTTCTGTCGGCGCAGATGCTCCAGGTCCACGGCAACGGCAAGTTCGGCCGTGCGAAAGCCCAGTACCATCTGTTTTTCCGCAAATTCCCTGCCGGCCCGCTTCATGACCGGGAACATCAGTGGATATCCGATTTCGTAATAACCCGAAGGCGGATTGTAGCCGCCATAGGGATCGCTGCGGTAATTGCGGATGAAGCCGGTGCTGGTTGACAGGACGCTGGTGTCGGGATGACGCTGCTTCCAGTTTTGCCAGGTGGTCCAGACCACGGGGTATTCGCTGAGACTGTCGCCGCGATGCGGGCCACTGATCCCGATGCCGAGGATCTGCGGCCAGTAGCTGTCGCTGGCACGGTCATACATCACCATGTTGCTGTTGATCAGGTTGCCGGAAACGCCCAGTTCGGTCGTGCCACGCTCAAAGCCGATGGCCGTGGCTGTCAGGGGACAATAACTGATGCTGAGAGCTTTGCCGCCGATTTCGTCATTCACCAGCTCATGCCATACCAGCACGCGCTGGGGATAGGCCCGGGCTTCGCCATTGGCGTAGACCCCGAACACGATGTCCTGGGCATCCAGGTAAGTGTCTGCCTGTGTTGCTGTCCATAATTTGGGCGCGTCGATGGAGGGGATACCATCCTTGCTCGGCCCTCCAGAGCGCATTTCCTTCATATAGGCATTGGCTGAAAAGGGCGACAGGTGCGGCTGACCCAGGGGCAGATCGGCCGCCGTTGCAGTCTGCAACAGGCCGGCCAGAACCAGGCCAAGCGTCTGGCACCAGATACAGGACAGAAGTTTCTTGATCATAGTGGCTACTCGATTCCGACAGTTGAATGGGGTGGTCACCCGGCATAGGTACAGGTCTTGGTGCAGCAGCGTGCACAATGCCGGTGACACAGAGATCAAACAGTGGAATAAGACCTGATAATCCGGCTAATAATTCAGAGACAGGGTTTTGTCACAGACACCGATCGGCAGAGGGTCCCTTGTCAGGCCTGGCGCAGAAAGGTTTCGTTGGGCATCACCGGCTGATACCAGACCCCACGGCCGCCGCCGTATTGATGCAGGTAGCCGCGTGCGACCAGATAGCGGAAGTGCTGCTTCAGCGTGTTGCGGCTGGTGCCGGTGAATTTGATGACATCACCAATGGTGATGCGCCCGCGCTCATTGGCCAGGGCGACGATCTGCTGGGAAAGGGTGGGCAATACGGCCGGCGTCTGGTTCTGTTGCGACACTTGCTGGTTCAGATCCCGGGTCACTTCGCGCAACGAACTCAGGAAAAACAGCAACCAGGGTTGCCAGTTCGCATCACCTTTTTCCATATCTGCCTGGGTCTGCCACAGCACCAGCATGGCCATGTCCCGTTTCTTCTCCATGATCCTGTCCACCGAGACATAGGGGGCAAAGGTGTAGCCAGCCCGCAGCAACAGCAGCGAGGTAATGACACCGGCAAGACGGATATTGCCTGCCGTGAAGGGTGTGATCTTCAGAAAGGCCGCCAGACATACCGCGATGACCAGCAGGGGATGAAGTTCTTCGGCCTCGCTCGCCTCCCGGTGCCATGCGAGCAATTCCCGCATCGGTGCATTGACGTCGATATTCTTGAAGGTTCCGCGATGGCCGGCATCCTGTTCGCTGTGGTGGAACAGGATGCGGTGCATTTGCTTGAGGTGGGCGCCGGTGAAGGGAATTTTCCCCCAGGAGTTGTGGACCACCTCCAGCAGGGTGGCATGGGCGCTCAGTTCCCGGCTGAGGGAATCCGTGTGCGCGCCGGCCAGCAGCCGTTCTACCTCACTGTCATCGAGTTCTCCCCCCTCCATGCGGGTGGAGGCCCCAATGCTTGCTGCGGTAGCAGACATGCGCAGAGCCGCCATGACGGCTGGCGCCGGCGAGCTTTGAGCATGCCAGGCGCCCTTGAACTCGTCGATGGCGGCGATCAGTTTAAGGATTTCAGGGTTGATCTGGATGGCGTCGGATTTAATCATGGCAGGGATTCTACGCCCGATTACACCCATTGATCGCTTGAATAAGAGGGCAATCCGGGCGCTGTTCAAGCCTTGCCAGGGGGCTAGGAGCCTGCGCCGTAGAAACCAATCGGCCTGCGACTTCCCCACACTGGTCCATTTTCCCGATCCTCCTCGTTACATAGTCACCACTATGCGCCTCGGACGATCGAAAAAATGGCCTCAATGTGGAAAACCCTCGGCTCGATCGTTTCTACGGCGCAGGCTCCTGGCACGCCGCTTGCGGCGAAGGATTGTCCGTGTTTTCAAAAACAATGACGGCGAGGGCTTCATTTTGTTGCAAGTTGGTCGATAGCTTCCTTAGCAAGAAGAAAGCAGGGTGCCCGAAGCTTTGCTGTTGGCTCCAAGCCTCGGCAGTTCAGGATGCTTTGTCTGGTCCGGCTGTGCAGGACCTTGGGTAACGACCGGATTTATGCCATGAGAGGTTCGTCAGTGTGACGCAGCTTGAACAACTCAAGATCAGTGGGCAGTTGCCATCGCCGCGGGGTATTGCCCTGGCCGTGCTGGAACTGTCACGGCGCGAGAATGCAACGCTCGGTGAAATAGCCCGTGTGGTTCAGACGGATCCTGCCTTGTCCGGCCGCCTGATCAAATTGTCCAATGCGGCGTCTTCCAACATTGGGCGTCCTGTGGTATCAGTGCAGGAAGCTGTCGTGCGCCAGGGCATGGCAACCGTGCGCCAGCTTGCGCTTGGCTTTTCATTGATCGATCAGTACCGTGATGGTGGCTGCAAGGCCTTCGATTATCAGACCTATTGGTCGCATTCCCTGTTGATGGGGGTAGCGATGCAGGCCTTCAGCAGCTATGCGCATGTGGCCACCGGAGATGAATTGTTCATCTGCGGTTTGCTGGCCCAGGTGGGACGGCTGGGCCTGGCCACCATCTATCCGGAAGAATACACGACCGTACTGTCGGCCAGCCGTGCCGACCCGTCGAAATCCCTGGCCAGCCATGAACACGAGCAACTGGAAACCGATCACATCGAACTGGGCATGGAGATGCTTGCCGACTGGGGCATGCCCAAGGTATTTATCGACCCGATGGCTTGTTATGAAGACCCTGATCATGCAGGGATTCCCGGTGATTCCCGGGCAAACTCGGTGCTGTGGATGTTGCGACTGGCACACCGTCTGGCCGATCTGGGGCTGGCCGAGGACGATGCGCGTCCGCAGTTGGCGCAGGAATGGATAGAACTGGCCGCCAGGCTGGATCTGTCGCCCGAAGTCTCCGGGCAGTTCATCGACAAGGCCATCACCAGCTGGCGGGAGTGGGGCGATTTGTTGAAAATCCCCACCATGTCGCTGCCGCCCTTCATCGAAATCAGCCAGGGGCAGCGCAAGGCCAGTGAGGACGAATCGCCACTGCGGGTCGTGGTGGCCAACGGCAATGCCGACACCCGCAACAAAATCATGGCCCTGTTGGCCGAGGACAGTGCCCATGTGGTCTACCCGGCCGATAATGGCAGAACCGCGCTGGCACTTGCCATGGAAGTGCTGCCCCATGTCATCATTGTCCATGACCGGCTGCCTCAACTCGATGGCTCGGAACTTTGCGAGGCGCTGCGTGAAACCGAGGAAGGCCGGCGCATGCATATTTTGCTGATGACCGATGAGCACAGCGAGGAACAGTTGTCGCGAGCCTATGAAGCCGGGGCGGATGGTTTTGCACCGAGCACCATCAGTGCCAAAGGTCTGCGCGCCCAGCTCTTCGCCGCGCAGCGTCTGGTGCGCCTGCAAAACGCCTGGGAGAAAGACCGCACCCAGCTGCGTCAGATTGCCGCCGAACTGGCTGTGGCGAATCGCCGCCTGGCCAATGCGGCGCTGACGGACCCCCTGACCGGTCTGCCCAATCGCCGTTCGGCGTTGGAGCAGCTCGAGCAGGCCTGGAGCGCAACCACGCGTTCTGAGCTGCCCTTGTCGGTCATGGTCGTTGATATCGATGATTTCAAGCGCATCAACGATACCTTCGGCCATGCCGCCGGCGATATCGTGTTGCGTGAAGCAGCCGAAACCCTGCGGAGTTCGGCGCGCCGGGGCGACAGCGCCTGCCGCATCGGCGGTGAGGAATTCCTGGTCATCTGTCCGGATACCGACATCAATGCCGCCATGAAATCGGCCGAACGCCTGCGTACCACGCTGGAAGGCCGGCGGATGGCCATCGGGCAGCAGGAGCAACATATCACCGTCAGTATCGGCGTGGCGACCCGGCGCGCCTGCACCTCGGATATCGATGCCCTGGTCAGTGCCGCCGATCAGGCGCTCTATGCCGCCAAGCAGGAAGGACGAAACCGTTGCTGCAGTGCCGATAAAATGGCCAATAACCCGATACAGGCAATGAGAAAGGGGGACGCTTCCTGCGCCAGCAGTCATCAAGGTGTCAGTCGGTAAGTCCTAGCGCGTCTCATACCGTATCAACACCGCCTCGATCACGCTGACCACACGCCGGTTTTGTGCGCGCCCCTCTGCCGTGTCGTTGGTGGCGACGGGTTGGTTTTCGCCGAGTCCCTGGGTGGTGATGCGGCCGGCAGTAATGCCGTATTCGTCGATCAAGACCCGCCTGATGGCATTGACCCGACGTTCAGACAGGCCCTGATTGTATTCCACCGTGCCGATGCTGTCGGTGTGACCTTCCAGCCTGGCAGTGGTGTTGGGGTAGGTGTCGAGAAATTGTGCGACCCGCCCGATCTCGGGATAGAACGCTTGCTTGACCGTGGCGCGGTCGAAATCGAATTTCACGTCCAGTTCGATGCGTGCGACTTCTTCGCTGGGTATGGGGCAACCGTCGTCGTCCACCGCGTAATTGGTGGGCGTATCCGGGCAGCGGTCATTGTCGTCGGGAACGCCGTCCCGGTCGGCGTCGCTGACTGCGGGTGCCTGAGTCGGCACCGAAACAGGCGTTTGAGTCCGGGGACGAGGGGTAAGGGCACCGAAGTGATAGGAAAGACCCAGCTGGAGGGAATGGGTGGTGAGATCCGGTCTCTGGGGCGATTCGAATGCTCCCTGGACACGGGCACGGGGTGTATCGATGAAACGGTATCCCAGATCGAGCACCCAGCGGCTGGCCACTGTTTTGCGCAGACCGGCCAAGGCCTGGTAGGCAAATTCCCCGTCGTGATCGTCCAGAAATTCCGTGTCCCCTATACGGTAGCGGTTGAAATCGAGATAGGCCCAGCCAGCACCCATGCCGACGTAGGGTTTGAAACCCCAGACATCGTCGAAGTCGTAATAGCCATTGCTCATGAAGGTGATGGCCTGAGTTCGGCCTTTACCCTCGATGCCCCTGCCGACAGGGAGGAGGCCGCCACCGGCGGTGATATCAAAAAAATCAATGTTGTTGCGCAGTATGCCGATTTCGAATTCAGTCCGGAAACGGCCGTAATCGGTGCCGATCGCGCCGCTCATGGCCCAGCTGGATTTGTGGTCACTCTCGACGTCAATGCCGTCGACCCGCAAGTTGTATGAGTTTTTCGCGGCAATGGAACTGCCGCTGGACAGCCTGAAATACGGCCCTTCATCCGGCAACGAAGGTGTCTGTGCTGACACCGGCAAGATGATGAGCATGGCGGCGGCAGTGAGGAGGGAGCGAAACATAATCAGCTCTTAGGCAAGTTGGCCACGTCGATTAAACCACTTCAGTATACAGTCTGCAATTTCAGGAAGGAGGTGAGCGGATTTTTTTTCAGCAGTCGGATGCCTATATGGCAGCGCTACCACGCCAGACCATAGTCGTCCCCGTAATCGCTCGCGCCGCCCCACAGGGTCCCGTGCTCCTGGTCGAACAGGATGCCGGTAATGGGACCGGAGGTTTTTTCCGCCGTTTCCAGATGGTAACCCATGCCATGGAGTTCGCGCAGCACGCTGATGGGTGTGTCCTGGCGCATCAGCAGGCGTCCGGGCTCGCTGAAATGGTCACCGAAGGAACTGTGCATCTGATAGCTGTTGAAGTTTGCCGCTTCGGTGGCCTGCTGCACATCCATGCCGAATTCGACGATGTTCAGGAAGAATTGCAGCAGGTTCTGCTCCTGGGTATCGCCGCCCTGCACGGAAAACGCCAGAAAGGGTTTTCCATTCTTGAGAGCCAGGCTGGGTGTCAGCGTGGCGCGTGGACGCTTGCCGGGCTCCAGCAGGTTGAAGGGATTGCGTGTCGGATCCAGTTCGAAGCTCTGCATGCGCTGTGACAGCCCGATGCCGGTCTTGCCCGCGATGAAGGCCGGGATCCAGCCACCGCTGGGCGTGATGGACACCATCCAGCCCTCGGCGTCTGCCGCCTGTATCGACGTGGTGCCCGCCACGAAACCCTCGTCGTGGCTCATGCTGTTGACATCTTCCAGCGCCGCTGTCTGCCGCGGCGGCAGAATATTGGGCTGCCAGTTTTGCAGCAGCCGGGTATAGGGATTGCTGCCGTTCTGGAAGGGGTAGGGGTCTCCCGGACCGATGAAGGGCTGGTTGTGAGTCCAGTCGATGCTCGCGGCGCGTTGCCGGGCATAGTCCCGGGACAGCAGGCCGGCGATGGGTTCGGCGGGTGGAAAATAGGGGTCGCCATAGTAGAAATCACGATCGGCAAAGGCCAGGTTCATGACCTGGTACAGCGCGTGCACATAAGGCGCACTGTTGCGTCCCATGGCTTGCAGGTTCATGTCTTCGAGCATGTTCAGCATCTGCAGCAGCACCGGGCCCTGTACCCAGTGCGTGAGCTTGTAGACCTCGATGCCCTTGTAGGTGGTCTTGACCGGCTCCTCGATATGCACCTGCCAGTTGGCCATATCCTCCAGTGTGATCAGTCCGCCGGCGGCCTGGGTGGCCGTCACCAGCTCGGCGGCGATGTCACCCCGATAAAAGCGGTCGTAGGCCGCCTGGATGGCTTCCTTTCGGCTCTTGCCGGCCGCCAATGCCATCCGTTCGGCCGCCACCAGCTTGTTCAGGGTATTCAGCAGATCGGGTTGACTGAAGGTTTCTCCTGGTTGAGGTGCTTCCCAGGCTTGAGGGTCGGCCGGGTTCAGGTGCGGCAGCAGCACCCGGCGGGAATCCGGCCAGAGCTTGAGCAGAGGCTTGCTCTGTTCGATGTCCTCGACCTGTACCCGTTCAATGGGGTAACCGGCCGCCATCTGCATGGCGGGTGCCAGGACCTCTTCCAGACTCAGCGTGCCATATTCGGCCAACATGACCAGCAGGCCACCCGGCGTCCCTGGGGTCAGGGCGGCCAGTGGACCAAAATCGGGAGGATAGGGCATGCCCAGAGTGTGGAAGTAGTCGGCAGTGGCGCCGGTGGGTGCCATGCCGAGGGCATTGATGGCGATGACCTTGCCGCTGCGCGGGTCGTGTATCAGGGCCTGGGTCTCGCCGCCCCAACTCAGGGTATCCCACATGGTGGCGGCAGCCGCCAGCATGGCGCAGGCGGCATCGACGGCATTGCCGCCCCTGGCAAAGGTCAGGGCACCGGCTGTGGCAGCCAGCGGTTTGCCGGTGACGGCGATCCAATGTTCGCCGTGCAGAGGGGGCTTGTTCGAATGTTTGGGTTCCTGCGCGCCGGCGTGGGGAGTCAGAGTGAGTATGCAGCCTGCTGCAAGCACTACGAGCAGAAGATGCGGCAGGCGCAGCTTGCCTGGATGAGTCATGCCATTACTCCCGGCGTTCCGACAGTCTGTATCGAGTGAAATTTTTCAGACTGACGGGCGCCATGGTACAACGGCTTGCAGCGGAAGGCCACGCCCGGTGAGTGTTCCGATTATGAATCATAAGAGTGGGTGTCCCAGTTTGAATCTATATGAATGGGTGTCCCAGTCTGGCTTCCCAGTCTGGCTGGAGACGGGTCAGTGCTCGTGGCGATGATGAATATCCGGGAAGTGGGGATGCTTGTGAGTCAGTTCCGGATGATGGTGGGAATGCTCATGTGCTTTCTGGTCATTCCACGCGAAGGCGTGTTCGTGCTGATGATGCCCGTCGTGGCTGTGCCAATGCCGGTGTTCTTGTGGCAGGTGGGTATGGACATGCTCATGCCGTTCGGTCAAATGCAGGTAGACGCCGAGTCCCATCAGGCCACCGGCCGCCCAGAATATCGGGGTGAGCACTTCACCAAACAAAAGCAAGGCCACGGCGGCGCCGAGAAAGGGTGCGCTGGCGAAGTAGGCCCCCGTGCGGGCGGTACCCAGAGCCCGTAATGCCAGCACGAACAGGACCAGGCTCAATCCATAGCCGAGCAGCCCCAGCAGCAGGGTCGCCAGCAGGATCGGCATGGCGGGCAGGCTGGCAGCGCTGATGATGAAGGCCAGCGAGCAGTTGACCGTTCCTGCCAGCAAGCCTTTGCTGCCCGCAATGAACAGGGCATCGGAGGCTGAAACCTGGCGCGTCAGATTATTGTCGATCGCCCAGCACAGACAGGCGGCCGCAATCGCCAGTGGGCCGAGCCATGGCGTAGCGCGGCTGGTGTCGGATGGCCAGGACAGCAGCACGCCGCCGGCGACGATCGCCACCATCCCAAGCACGATGCGGCGGTCGGCGTTTTCCCTGAATGCCACCCAGGCGATCAGGGCTGTCAGCACGGTCTCCAGGTTCAGCAACAGCGCAGCCGTCGACCCGGGAGTGCTGATCAAACCGAACAATAAAAGCACAGGACCGAACACGCCGCCAAAGAGGATGGCGCCGAGCAGCCAGGGCCATTCCTGAGGTTTCAATCCGGAAGGACGCCAGCCCCGATCGCGGATCAGCCGGGCACCGCCGAGACCAAGACCGCTGCCGAGATACAGCAATCCGGCCAGTAGCACCGGAGAGACATCGCCCAGCAGGGCCTTGGCCAGAGGGGTGCTGGCGCCGAACAGCGCAGCGGCCAGCAGGGCAAACAGAATGCCGGTGTTCATGGCCGTGGCTGGTCCTCGTAGATAAAGGTGGGTGTCCCCTTTGCCTTTCTTTGCCTTTTTACTCTCTTCATAGCAGAATCATCCTATCGACCATTTAATGAAGGGGAATTCATGACTTCTGCCAAAAACACTGCAATCTCACTGGCCCGTGGCCTCGCTCTGGCCTTGCTGGGTCATGCGGTCCAGGCTGCCGACATGCAGGCCGCTGTCACCAGTGGCGAGCTGATCGTGGAACCGCCGACCCTGATCTCGCTTGGTTTCGAGTGGTTCATCGAGGGTGATGACAACCGCAATGCCAGCGTGGCGCTGTCTTACCGGAAGGTGGGCGAGACCCGCTGGCGTGAGGGTTTGCCACTGCTGCGCGTACAGAATGAACGCACCGTCTACGGCGAGACGCTCGATTATACCGCCCCCAACATGTTTGCCGGCAGTATTTTCTATCTGGAGCCGGATACCCAATACGAGGCCCGCTTTGAACTGGCCGATGCCGATGGCGTCATTGGCCAGGCAGTGCGCAGCGTGACGATACGTACCCGCGCTGAACCGATGGCCTCGGCCAGCGGCCGCATCCTGCATGTGTATCCACCCGGTCACAGCGGGGCTGAAGCGCAACCGGCCTATCATGGCCTGTTGGAAGCCTATTACATGACGGCGTTGGGCGGTGACTGGAGTCGTGCTTCGCCACCACGGGTACGGCCGGGCGATACCATCCTGGTGCATGCCGGCGTGTACAAGGAACTCAACCGTCTCAATTACAGTCATGAAATCCAGTCGGGCTACACCACCTGCTGCGGCACCCCCTGGGATGGCACCTACTACCTGACCGCCGATGGCACGGCGGAACAGCCCATCACCATCAAGGCGGCCGGCGACGGCGAAGCCATCTTCGACGGTGATGGCAATACCGTGCTGTTCAACCTGATGGGTGGGGATCATCACTTGTTTGAAGGTCTGACTTTCCGCAATACCGGCATCGCCATCGAAGCCGGTCAGAAGGGCATTGCCGGCAGTGTGGGCCTGGCGGTGAAGCACAGCCGTTTTGAAGACCTGGGTGTGGCGGTTCATTCCGACTGGTCCGGCTCGCGCAACTTCTATATCGCCGACAATGTGATGATCGGCCGGCGGCCGCAGGAGCTGTTCGGCTGGTACAATATTCCGCCGTGGAACACCCTGCCCGACTTCGAGACCCGGCGCCTGCTTCAGTCCTATTACGCCGTATCCGTCTATGGCTCCGGTCACGTGATCGCCTACAACAAGGTCGCCGGCTTCCACGACGCGCTCGATCACGCCACCTACGGCATGCCCGACGACTATCCCAACACGCCGCGCGAACGCATGCCGGTATCCATCGATATCTACGGCAACGACGTCTCCAATGTAGACGACAACTGCTTCGAAGCCGACGGCTCCATGCACAACATGCGCGTGTTCAACAATCGCTGCTTCAACGCGGCGGTGGGTGCCATGAGCCCGCAGCCGGTGTTCGGCGGGCCGGTGTACTTCATCCGCAACGTGGTCTATCACAGCCCCTACGGACCGGTGAAGATACATGCCGATCCGGCCGGCATCCTGTATTACCACAACACCTATATCGGGGAAATAAGACAGCTGACGCCGGCGTCCAATCTGCACTTGCGCAACAACCTGATCTTCGGTCAGGGCCGACAGCCGGCCGTGATGGCGATCCAGACCTCCACCAACTACAGCTCGTCGGACTACAATGGTTTCCGCCTGAATCCCGGCAGCGACATCGCGTTCAGCTGGAACTCACCGCCCGAAGGTATCGCAAGACGTTATGGTGAAGCGTTGGTGGCCCGCAACTTTGCTGATTTGCCGTCTTACCAGCAGGGCAGCGGGCAGGACAGTCACAGCAGATTGCTGGACTTTGATATTTTCGTCAACGCGGCAATGCCGGATCTGGATGCGCCGACCCGGCTCTATGATCCGGAAACCGTCGACCTGCGCCTGAAGCGCGGCGCCGGCGCCATCGACGCCGGTACCGTGCTGCCGAACATCGATGATGGCTTCGCCGGGCGCGCCCCGGACCTGGGTGCCTATGAATACGGGCAGCCGCTTCCACATTACGGGCCACGTCCGCAAAATGCGTCTGCAAAAAAATAGGGGATTGAGGGCAAATCTGACAATATGCCATCACCCAAGCGGGAAGTCGCTGCAATAAGCGTGTCAACAAGTATTGAAAAGCAGGGAGAACGTCTATGAAAATCATCAGCAAACTGATGCTGTCAATGGCCCTGGTCGCGGGTTTCTGTCTGCCGCCGCTGGCTCTGGCCGAGGATGCTCACTGGGTGGCCAGTTGGGGAGAGAGTCCTTTCGCGTTTTTTGCCTTCGGCGGCCGGCCTGGCCCCCAACCCTTGCATGACCAGACCTTGCGCCAGGTGGTGCGGCTGAGTGCCGGCGGGGATGCCGTGCGCGTCAAGTTCACCAATGAATTGGGCACCACGCCGCTCATCATCGGGCATGCCAGCATTGCCATTGCCACCGGCAATGGCAGCATCGATGCCGCCACATTGAGACCGCTGACCTTTGGCGGCAGAGATTCCATCAGCATTCCGGCAGGAGCGCCGGCTCTCAGTGACGCCCTTGACATGCCGGTGAAGGATCTGACCGAGCTTGCCATCATGTTGTACCTGCCGGACGAAACGCCACTCAGCTCGATCCACATGGGCAGAATAGCCTACGTCTCGGCAGCCGGTGATTACACGGGCGCGGCGGATCTCAAAGAGGCCACGGCCTCCACTACCCAGAGTTTTCTGTCCGGGGTGTATGTGAGCACCACACAGACGGTACCGGTAGTCGTGGCCTTTGGTGACTCCATTACGGATGGCACCGCGTCGACGCCCATGACCTTCAACAGCTGGCCCGATCACTTTGCCGCAAGACTTTCTGCCAGCGGCAAAAAGCGTGCTGTGGTGAATCAGGGCATTGCCGGCAACCAGGTATTGCAGAATGGCGCCGGTATCAGTGCGCTGGGCCGCTTCAACCGCGATGTGCTGACCGTGCCCGGATTGACCCACATCATTCTGCTGGAGGGCATCAATGACATTGGCGTCAGTGGTGGTGGCGGGTTTGGACAGGCGGCTGACAGCAAACCCACGCCGGTCATCGAGGCACAGCAGATCATTGACGGATATCGCCAGCTGATTGCACGGGCACATACGCACTCGCCGGCCATCAGGATTTACGGTGCCACACTGACCCCGTTTGAAGGGGTCAATGGCGCCTATTATTCCCCGGAAAAAGACAAGGTGCGCCAGGAAGTCAACGCCTGGATCAGAAGCTCCGGTGAATTCGATGCGGTGATAGATTTTGAAAAAGCCGTGCAGGATCCGGCCAATCCCAATCGCATGAAGGCAGAGTACGATTCCGGCGACCACCTGCACCCCGGTGATGCCGGTTACAGGCACATGGCAGAATCCATAGACCTGTCATTGTTTTAAGGACTGAATAAGCCATCATTCCCGAACAGGCCGTCATCTCCGCACAGAACGTCATCCCCGCGTAGGCGGGGAACCAGCAATTCAACAAGATGAACGCCCATCCTTGGAGTCCGACAGACTCCTTGGAACAAGAGCTGGAAATTTGCTCCGTTTCTCAGGATAGACAATCCTTTCTGGTGACCTCCGTCAGAGCTGCCGGGGATTCGGATCAAGCTTGTGCGTTGAACTGGATTCCAGGCCCAGGGATAATGGCGGGTTTTCCCAAGCAGCCAAGACACCTGATTACGGTAGGGATCAGTCATGGTTCAGCATTGATTGAAGGGTATGAATGACGCATGAACGATCCCGAAATTGAAGAAAAAGCGCGCCTCGATGACTGCCAGGCACGCACCCGCGCCATGCATGTGCTGAATCTGATCGCGGTCGGTGCGCCATCACATTTCTTGCCGTACCAGGCGGAGGCGACCGCCCACCTTGCGTCATAGTCCGTTTTGCCATCACGTAAACACCAGGATCATCGATGCGTCCATACTTCCGTGATAATGCCCGCTTTATCAGGGAGAACATCCGCTGGATCGGTGCGGGTTTTCTGCTGACCTTCTTTTCATCTTTTGGCCAGACGCTCTTCATCGGTTTGTCCGGCAACGATCTGCGTGCGGCTTTCGACCTTTCGGCCGGCGCGTTCGGTGGGTTGTACCTGGTGGCAACCCTGATGAGTGCATTGACGCTGCCCTGGCTCGGTCGCACGCTCGACCTGATGCCGGGCTGGAAGGTTGCACGCTTCACCATCCCCTGCCTGGCCGCAGCCTGCGTGCTGCTGGCCCTGGCTCCGAACCTTGTGGTGCTGGCGCTGGCACTGTATCTGCTGCGCCTGTTCGGGCAGGGCATGATGACCGAGATTGCCTATACCGAGACCGGCCGCTGGTTCGTCGCCAGCAGAGGACGTGCCATGTCTCTGATCGTGCTCGGCTTGCAGGCGGGTTCATTCCTGCTGCCCGTGACGGTGGCCTTTCTCCAGGATCGTGGCGGTTGGCGCCTGCCATGGATCATGTCGGCGCTGGCGCTGGTGTTGGTCGGCTATCCGTCGATTCTCAGGCTGCTGCGCAGCGACCGGGTACCGCATGCCAGTGAACAGCAAGCGCACAAGGTGCGAACGGTACGCGATTGGCGGCGCCGTGAAATGCTTCGCGATCCGATTCTTTACCTGCTGCTCAGCGGCACACTGGCTCCCCCCTTCATTGGCACGGCGATCTTCTTTCATCAGGGTATTCTGATTCAGCTGCGAGGGTACAACCCGCTGGTTTTCGCGGCGGCGTTTCCGGTGATGGCGCTGACGACGGTGGTATTCGGCCTGTTGTGTGGCCATCTGATCGACCGCTTCGGTGCGCTGCGGCTGTTGCCCTTTTTCCTGGCTCCTCTTGCCATCGCCTCGGTCGTCGTGAGTCTGATCACGCCGCTCTGGGGCTTCTACCTGTTCATGTTTCTGCTCGGCATCAGCAACGGTTTCACCCAGACCCTGCTCGGCGCACTGTGGCCGGAAGTCTATGGCGTCGCCAATCTGGGTGGTATTCGGGCGATCGTCATTGCGGCCGCAGTTCTGGCATCGGCCCTGGGACCCGGGATCACCGGCGCACTCATGGACCTGGGCGTTGAACTACCGACCCAGCTGCTGTGGATGGCCGCCTGGTGCCTTGCTGCATCGTTCGGACTGTTCGTGGCATCACGCCTGGTGTTGGCGCGGGAGGCCAGGGCGCACCTGGCGGACCGATGAAAGCATCCTGTGGGTTTCGGCACCATCCGGGTGGTGCCGGTTTGGCTGTTTTTGAAAAGCCCACACTTCCTTGCGGAAGCATGGGCTTTTCAATTTGGTGGAGGCGGGGGGAATAGTACCCAGGGCTCGCCGGAGGCTCGCCCGTTCGGGCGGCGCAAGCCAAACGGTTGGCTTGCTGGTTTCCGCCCTCACCCCCCGTCCCGGGGGTTCAATCTCATCTTTACCAAATTAAAAAGCCCACACTTCCTTGCGGAAGCATGGGCTTTTCAATTTGGTGGAGGCGGGGGGAATTGAACCCCCGTCCGTCAGTCCGCTGCCTTTGGCTCTACATGTTTAGCACGTCTATTGAGTTAACCTCTCACGGCCCGACGGGCAGGGTGTTCGAGGCGAGTCCGATACTGGTTAACCGCTTCGCGTCGGACGCGCTAGGCTGGCGATCCTGTTCTATATGACGATTGCGATCACTGGTTTACAGGCATCCCGGTGGCAATCGTTAGCGGCCCTTAGGCTGCTAAAGCGTACGTATCGTCGTTGGCAACTATTAAGTTGCATAGATTGATTAACGAGAGTCCATACCCTCTCGACATGCACCTCGGGTTTTGATACCGGCGTCGAATCCAGATCACCCCCGGAAATGAACCGTGATGATAACACAGTTGAGCACTATATGGGGGTCAGCTGTGGGAATTGCAAGGGGGACCTAGCGGGTGGCGTGAGACAGGGTGCGGCGCTTGTCGATGTTCCATTCCCGCTCTTTTTCGACGGCGCGCTTGTCATATTCGTGCTTGCCCTTGGCCAGGGCCACCTGACATTTCACCAGGTGGTCCTTCCAGTACATCTTGCTGCACACGGCGGTGTAGCCCTTTTGCTGGATGCCGGCGTGGATGCGAGCGAGTTCCTTGCGGTGCAGCAGCAGTTTGCGGGTGCGGGTGGGATCGGCCACGACGTGGGTGCTGGCGGTGTTCAGGGGGGTGATGTGAGAGCCCAGCAGCCAGGCTTCGCCGTTCTTGATGATGACGTGGCTGTCCACCAGCTGCACCTTTTTCTGGCGCAGGCTTTTCACTTCCCAGCCTCTCAGAACCATGCCCGCTTCCACCTGATCCTCCAGGAAATAGTCGTGCCGGGCCTTCTTGTTGACGGCAATGGTGCTGTCGTCGTGCTTGTGTTTTCTGGTTTTGCTCATGGTCGGCAATTATAGAGGGATAAGCCCGTGCTGCCTATGTATTACTCAGAGCTCAGGATATATCGCGAAAGCGCGCTACCTTAGGTGGAGACAAGTTCCATGCTTTGTATTGCCACCATTGACGGCATCCGGTATGTTGGTGAGTCTGGCAATCAAGCTGGCGGACAAACGTTGGCAGCGTGGGGAACACCGGTGACAGTGATTGAACAAAGTGCATTGCTGCCCTATTCAGACCAGGCGATGTTTGATCTCGTCAATGATATCGAGTCCTATCCCCTGTTCATGGATGGTTGCCTGGGTGCGGAAATCATCAGCAGAAGCGCTGACAAGGTAACCGCCCGGCTGGATCTGGGCAAGGCTGGTGTCACCCATTCCTTTTCCACCTGCAATTATCTGCACCCGCCGCATGCTATGGAGATGGAGCTGGTGAATGGGCCCTTCCAGAAATTCCAGGCCCGCTGGACCTTCAAGGCCTTGGGGCCTGCGGCCTGCAAGGCCAGCCTGTATATGGAATTCGAGTTTTCCATGGGTTTTATCGATGCCGCCTTGAAAAAGATCTTTACTGCCTCCGGCAGAAACCTGGTGAATGCCGTGTGCAAGCGAGCGGAATTGATTTATGGCAAATGATTCACAGCAAATCCGGGTGGAAGTTGCGTACGCGCTGCCGGAAAAACAGGACATCATCGAACTGAAGGTCGTGCCGGGCTGCACAGCGCGGCAGGCCGTGCGGGATTCCGGCATCAGCAGCCGTTTTTCCGAAATCGATCCTGAGGCTGCCACGCTGGGGGTTTTTTCCAAAGTGCTGGATGGCAAGACCCTGCCCTTGCCGGAGGACTATGTGCTGGAAGACGGCGATCGCGTGGAAATCTATCGGCCTCTGCAACTGGACCCGAAGGAATCCCGGGTGCTGCGTGCCCAGAAGGCGAAGGCCAAAAAGCAAGAGGCCGGGGCCGTTGACGCAGAAGAATGAGGCTCCTAGGAGTCTGTCGGACTCAGGATGATTCTACTGCGGCGGCGGGAAATCGGCCCCTTTTTCCGCTCTTTTTCGTTAAATAGACCCCACTATTCGCCTCAAAAGACCGAAAAAATGGACTCGATTTCCCACTCGCCTCGCTACGAACACCTGAGTCCGACAGACTCCTAGCCAGACAGGGGCGTGGCCGGCATTTTTCGGCAAGCTGTCAGGGTACGGAGGCTGACAGTTCGGATACCGGGGTTTTGTGCTGACCAAACTGCTCGTTTTCGGGCGTCTGCTGAAAATCGCCTTCGAAATGGGTGAGTTCGTTGTTTTCAAAGAAGACCGTCAGTCTTTCCTGTACCCGTTCCCCGCCGCCGCGCTGAAAACTGTAGACATAATCCCAGCGATCCTGATCAAAGGTATCGCGTACCAGCGCGGTACCCAGAATGAAATTGACCTGACGCTTGCTGAGCCCGGGCCGCAGTTGGTCCACCATCTCCTGGGTGATCAGGTTGCCCTGGGGAATATCGATGCGGTACACACCGGGAAAGCTCAGGCTCGGCAGGCGACTGCAGGCCGTCAGCGTCACCAGAAGCAAAATTGTCAACACTAAGCGCATGAGACTCATGTCTTGGACTAATGATTCAGAAGGCGCATAATACCCGAAATTTCAATTTGAGGGCAGCTTCGCAAATTTACAGTGCCGTCATCCCCGCGTTTATCTTGCCGTCATTCCGGAGCAAGCGGGGAACCAGCCGTAAACCGATGGATGAGGGATAATGAATTTCTGCTCTCCCAACCTGCTCAGAAACCTCAGGATACTAAGCGATGACCGGAGAAAATCAGGAATTACGCAAGGCCGGGCTGAAAGTGACGTTGCCACGCGTAAAGATCATGCAGATTCTGGAGTCTTCGGGTTCACGTCATATGAGTGCCGAAGATGTTTACAAGGCCCTGCGGGATGCCGATGAGGATGTGGGGCTGGCCACCGTCTACCGGGTGCTGACCCAGTTTGAAACGGCGGGGCTGGTCATGCGCCACCATTTTGAGGGTGGTCATTCCGTGTTCGAAATGATGACGGAAGATCATCATGACCATATCGTCTGCACGAAGTGTGGCCGGGTGGAAGAATTCTACGATAAGCTGATCGAGGAACAGCAGGAAAAAGCGGCTGCCAGGCTGGGTTTTCAGATCAGCGATCACAGCCTTTATATTTATGGGGTCTGTGAAGCCTGCCGGAATTGACACCGGGAATCTAGGAGTCTGTCGGACTCAGGTGTTCGTAGCGAGGCGAGTGGGAAATCGAGTCCATTTTTTCGGTCTTTTGAGGCGAATAGTGGGGCCTATTTAACGAAAAAGAGCGGAAAAAGGGGCCGATTTCCCGCCGCCGCAGTAGAATCATCCTGAGTCCGACAGGCTCCTAACGGGCCTGTGTTTTTGCCCTGCGATGGCAGGGTTTCAGACCATCATTTCCCGGGCATGTGCCACCGATTGGTCAGTGAGTTCGTTGCCCCCCAGCATGCGTGCGACTTCCTCGACCCGGGCCTGAGGCTCCAGTTCCACGATCCGGGTAAGGGTCGAATGCTGGTCGGAGCGCTTGCTGACGTGCAGGTGTTGGTGCCCCTGACTGGCTACCTGGGGCTGGTGCGTGACACAAAGGACCTGACCGCGCTCCCCCAGCTGTCTCAGCAGTTCACCCACGGCCCGGGCCACGCCCCCGCCGATGCCGACGTCCACTTCATCAAAGACCAGTGAAGGAATGGCCGAGGTCTGCGCAGTCACTACCTGAATGGCCAGACTGATGCGGGAGAGTTCGCCCCCGGAGGCCACCTTGACCAGAGGTTTGGGGGGCTGCCCGGGATTGGTGCTGACCAGAAATTCGATGTTTTCGTAACCCTGGGCCTGGGGGGCATCCTGGGCAGAGGGAGCGGGTGGGGTATTCAGGGCCAGCAGGAATCTGGCCCCGCTCATGCCCAGTTTGGCCAGTTGGGCATTGACGTCCTGTTCCAGCCGCTTGCCGCCTTCCGCCCGTGCCAGACTGAGCCTGTGGGCATCCCGATGATAGCTGTCCAGCAAGGCTGCCAGCTGTTTTTCAATATCTTCAATCTTTTCGTCCGCCTGCGCCATTCCGGCCAATTCGTTTTTCAAATGCTGCTGCAGTTCGCCAAGTTCTCTGGGGCTCACCCGGTGTTTCCTGGCCAGTTGATGGATGTCGTGCAGGCGTTGATCGACGGCTTCCAGGTGGGCCGGGTTCAGGTCGAAGCGGTCGATGGCATGGGCAAGTTCGGTGCTGGCTTCTTCCACCTGGATCAGGGCGGTGTTGAGCAGGCTGCCTACTGTTTCGATATGGGCATCGGCATAAGGTATGTCATCCAGCAGCGCAAGCGCCTGGTTGAGCGTGCGTTGCAGATTGTGTTCATCGTTTTCACGACACAGATCCAGCACCTGCTGGCTGGTGGCAAGAGCGGCCTCGGCATGACTCAGTTGTTTTTGTTCCCGTTCCAGCGTTTCCAGTTCCTGTTCACCCAGGGCCAGTTCATCCAGCTCCTGCATCTGGTAAGTGAGCAGTTGCAATTTGCTCGCGTCGGCATCGGCCCGGGATCGGAGTTGTTGCAGTTGCTGACCGAGGCTGCGCCACGCGGCAGCCGTTTTGCTGACCTGCCCGGCCAGGTCCTGCTGCTGGCAGAAGGCATCCAGCAGGCGCTGGTGAGTTTTTGGTTTGAGCAGGGATTGATGCTCATGCTGGCTGTGGATGTCGATCAGCATGTCGCCCAGGTCCTTGAGTTCATTGAGGGTGGTGGGCTGACCGTTGATGTAGGCCCGGGAACGGCCTTCCAGGGTAATGACGCGGCGCAGGATGCACTCGGTGTCGCCGTCCTCACTGCTGAAATCGTGAGTCTTGAGCCAGTCTGTCACGTCCTGCTGCCCCTTCAGTTCAAAGCAGGCACTGATATCGGCGCGTTCGGCACCACTGCGGATCACGTCCTTGTCGCCGCGGTCACCCAGGGCCAGCCCCAGGGCATCCAGCATGATGGATTTGCCAGCCCCGGTTTCACCGGTGATCACGGTCATGCCAGGTTTCAGATCGATATCGAGATGATCGACGATGGCGTAATTATTGATGATGAGCTGACGCAGCATGGTAGATGTTCAAACGTTTGAGGGCGCAACGATTGTAGTACAAATCCGGATGGCTGGAACACTCTCTTGCGTCATATCAGTTTTTTGTCGTTTGGCGCTTGAATCCTGTTCTGCTGCCCCCCATATTGAAAGTCGTTTATGCATCCTGAAAAGTGCCGGAGGTAGGGAATGGCGAGTGATGAAGAAGCAAAAAAAGGCAGCGCGGAGTCTTTTGAGGAACCGGCTGCTGAAACCGGGTCTGCTGATGAAGAGCTGGTGCAGGCACGCATTCAGGAAGCGGTTCAGGCTGCCCTGAGTGAGCAGAAAGACAGCGTGTTGCGGGCTCAGGCAGAAGTGCAGAACATGCGGCGGCGCTGTGAGGCCGACGTGGAGAAGGCGCATCGCTTTGCGCTGGAAAAATTCAGTACCGAGCTCATCACCGTCATGGACAACCTGGAACGCGCTCTGCAGGCCGCGCCGAACCCCGAGCATGAGAGTGTGAAGGCCCTTTACGAGGGTCTCGAGCTGACGCAGAAGGGTTTTCTGGAAATTCTCAACAAATTCAATATTGAACAGATCGATCCTGGTGGTGAGCCCTTCGATCCTGACGTGCATCAGGCGGTGGCAACGCAGGAAAGTCAGACGGTGGAGCCAAATACCGTGCTTGCCGTGATGCAGAAAGGTTATCTGCTCAATGGGCGGGTGATCAGACCGGCCATGGTCATGGTGGCCAAAGCGGCACAGGGCTGATGGTTTGGCAGGGTGTGGCAGCCGACTGATTGTGAAGCCGCAGCGCCTTGAATTATGTTCGAACGGGCCAATATAGGAGCCAAGCCGGTCTGGTTCGGCTTGGGTAAGTGAACAATGCTTATCGGGCAGGCGCCAGGCAAGTATCAGTTTAGTAAAGCAGGCAAAAGTATCAGAAGGGAAAGCTAGTCGGTAGACAATGAATCGCTTCGGCGTAAACAGTTTCTGGAGATTATGAAATGGGCAAGATTATCGGAATAGATTTGGGAACCACCAATTCCTGCGTGAGCGTCATGGAGGGAGGCAAACCCAAGGTTATTGAAAATGCAGAGGGTGACCGCACCACACCGTCGGTCATCGCCTATGCCGAAGATGGCGAAATCCTGGTGGGCCAGCCTGCCAAGCGGCAGGCGGTGACCAACCCCAAGAACACCCTGTTCGCGGTGAAGCGGCTGATTGGCCGTCAGTTCAAGGATGATGTCGTGCAGAAAGACATCAAGATGGTGC
Source organism: Pseudomonadales bacterium (assembly GCA_032250895.1). GTDB lineage: Bacteria > Pseudomonadota > Gammaproteobacteria > Pseudomonadales > Pseudohongiellaceae > JAVVEZ01. The sequence goes on from JAVVEZ010000033.1 coordinate 23,343, forward strand.
CCTACAAGATTCTTGCCGCCGATAACGGCGATGCCTGGGTCGAGGTGCGGGGCGACAAGATGGCGCCTCCCCAGATTTCCGCCCAGGTGCTGAAGAAAATGAAGAAGACCGCAGAGGATTATCTGGGTGAGCCGGTCACGGCGGCCGTGGTCACCGTGCCGGCCTACTTCAATGACTCCCAGCGCCAGGCCACCAAGGATGCCGGCAAGATTGCCGGGCTGGATGTGAAACGCATCATCAATGAGCCGACGGCTGCTGCGCTGGCCTATGGCATGGACAAGAAGAGTGGCGACAGCACGGTGGCGGTCTACGACCTGGGGGGTGGAACCTTCGATATCTCCATCATCGAGATTGCTGAAACCGATGGCGAGCATTCCTTTGAAGTCTTGTCGACCAACGGCGATACCTTCCTGGGTGGCGAAGACTTCGACCTGCGTCTGATCGACTATCTGGCAGACGATTTCAAAAAGAGCTCGGGTATGGATCTGCACAACGATCCCCTGGCCCTGCAGCGTCTCAAGGAAGCCGCCGAGAAAGCCAAGATCGAGCTGTCATCGGCCCAGCAGACCGAAGTGAATCTGCCCTATATCACGGCCGATGCCAGCGGTCCGAAGCATCTGGTGGTGAAGCTGACCCGTTCCAAGCTGGAATCCCTGGTGGAAGACCTGGTGGATCGTACCATCGAGCCGCTGAAGACAGCACTCAAGGATGCCGGTCTCAGTGTTTCCGACATCAAGGATGTGATTCTGGTGGGCGGGCAGACCCGCATGCCCTTGGTGCAGAAAAAGGTCACAGAATTTTTCGGCAAGGAGCCGCGCCGTGATGTCAATCCTGATGAAGCCGTGGCCATTGGCGCCTCGATTCAGGCGGCGGTCTTGTCTGGCGAGGTGACCGATGTGTTGTTGCTGGATGTCACCCCGCTGTCACTGGGTATTGAAACCCTGGGCGGAATCGCCAGTGTGCTGATCGAAAAGAACACCACCATCCCCTGCAACAAGAAGCAGACCTTTTCGACGGCAGATGACAATCAGACGGCGGTCACCATCCATGTGGTGCAGGGTGAACGCAAGCAGGCTGCCCAGAATAAATCCCTGGGACGCTTCGACCTGAGCGATATTCCACCGGCGCCACGGGGGATGCCGCAGATCGAGGTAAATTTCGACCTGAACGCGGATGGCATTCTGAATGTCTCGGCCAAGGATGTGGCGACGGGCAAACAGCAGTCCATCGTGATCAAGGCTTCCAGCGGTCTGACAGATGAAGAGATTCAGAAAATGGTCGGGGATGCGGAAGCTCATGCCGCCGAAGACAAGAAGTTTGAGGAACTGATTACGGCTCGCAATACCGCCGACGGCCTGGTCCATGCGACCCGAAAAACCCTTGCGGAGGCCGGTGACAAGGTTGAAGCCGGGGAAAAAGAGAAAATCGAGGCCGCCATGACGGCTCTGGAAGAGGCCATCAAGGCGGATGATCTCGAGGCCATCAAGGCGGGCACCAAGGAACTGAGTGATGCCTCGGGCGCCATGGCGCAAAGAATGTACGCAGAAAAGGAACAGGCGGGCGGCGAAGCCGGTGGTGCCCAGGCAGAGGCCTCTGCACAGGGTGAACGCCATGACGATGCGGTTGATGCCGAGTTTGAGGAAGTCAAGGACGATAATAAAAAATAAGTATGACAGGCCTCTGCCCGTCACTGGCGTGGTATTTGAACTGAAAGCTGATGCAGGGATTTCCCTGCATTGGTTTTTTGTGTTCAGCGCCCTGATTCTGGAACAGTAATGGAAAAAAGAGATTATTACGAAGTCCTGGGGATTGGACGCGATGCGTCCGAGCAGGAGATCAAAAAAGCCTACCGGCGCGTTGCGATGAAGCACCATCCGGATCGTAATCCGGGCGATGCCGAGTCGGAATCGCGCTTCAAGGAAGCCAACGAAGCCTATGAGGTTCTGGCGGACAGTCAAAAGCGGGCTGCCTATGACCAGTTCGGTCATGCCGGAGTCAACCAGGGCGGCGGGGGTGGCAACCAGGGTTTCGGTGATATTTTCGGTGATATTTTTGGTGATATTTTCGGCGCCAGCCGGGCACGCAGCCATGTGCAGCGGGGTGCGGATCTGGGTTATACACTGGAGCTGAGCCTTGAAGAGGCCGTCAAGGGCACCAGCGTCAAGATCAGGGTGCCCGCTTCGGTAAGCTGCAGCACCTGTGATGGCACGGGAGCCAGGAAAGGCAGCTCACCCGTGAACTGTACGACCTGTCACGGCCAGGGTCAGGTGCGGATGCGGCAGGGGCCGTTCTCGGTGCAGCAGACATGCCCACGCTGTCAGGGTGCCGGCAAGACCATCAAGGATCCCTGCCATATCTGTCACGGTCGTGGAGCCGTCAAGGAGGACAAGACACTTTCGGTAAAAGTGCCGCCCGGTGTGGACAGTGGTGACCGGATTCGTCTTACCGGTGAAGGAGAAGCCGGCATCCATGGCGGCCCGCCAGGGGACCTTTATGTGCAGATTGCCGTCAAGGATCATCCCATTTTTGTTCGCGATGGCAATGATCTGCATTGTGAAATTCCGATCAGTTTTGTCGATGCTGCCCTGGGTGGCGAGTTGGAAGTTCCCACGCTGGAAGGTCGGGTGAAGCTGAAAATCCCTTCGGAAACCCAGACTGGAAAACTGTTCCGGCTGCGCCAGAAGGGGGTGGCTCCGGTGCGCGGCGGGCCAGTGGGCGATTTGCTGTGTCGTGTCGTCGTGGAGACGCCCGTGCATCTCACCAGGCGTCAGAAGGAATTGCTCCAGGAGTTTATGGAAATACAGGAAAACCACGACAAGGAACAGTCGCCGAAAAGAAGCGGTTGGTTTGACGGGGTAAAAAAATTCGTGGATGCACTCAAGCCCTGAAGGCTATCATTGACCTTCATCCGCCACAGAGACACAATCGAGATTCCTCGACATGAGCAGAATCGCCATTGCCGGGCTTACCGGACGCATGGGCAAAAGTATTGCAGAGGCCATTCTGGGGACCCCCGGCGTCAGTATCGGTGCGGCATCGGTACGCCGTGACAGTCCGGACCTGGGCCGGGATGTGGGGCTGCTGTGTGGTGGCGAAGCCCTGGGGCTGGCAGTGGTCTCCGATCTGGCCACGTGCCTGGACCGTTTCGATGTGCTGATTGACTTCACGAGCCCCGCAGCAAGCCTCAATCACCTTGAGCTGTGTGTGGCCGCCAACAAGAAACTGGTGCTTGGCACGACCGGCTTCAGCGCCGGACAAAAGGAGCAGATTGCCGAGGCCGGGAAGAAAATTGCCATTGTTTTTTCCCCCAACATGAGTGTCGGTGTGAACCTCTGTTTCAAATTGCTCGAGCTGGCGGCCCGGGTGCTGGGAGATGACAGCGATATTGAAATCATCGAGGCCCACCACCGTCACAAGAAAGATGCCCCCTCCGGGACCGCCCTGAAAATGGGTGAGGTCGTGGCAGCCACGCTGGGTCGTGACCTTCAGGCTTGCGCCAGCTACGGACGTGAGGGCAATGTGGGCACAAGAGACGCCAGCACCATTGGATTTTCGAGCATCCGGGCGGGGGATATCGTTGGCGATCATACAGTCTTGTTTGCGAGTGCGGGCGAAAGGGTGGAAATCACACATAAATCCAGTAGCCGCATGACCTATGCCAAAGGCTCGGTGAAGGCGGCATTGTGGCTCCGGGAACGCGAGTCCGGTGTGTTCGACATGCAGGATGTGCTCGGTTTATAAGAGTTTTTCTGGTTCTGGGCAGCGCCTGAAGCGGCCTTGCAGCGCATCCCTGAAAATCATCCATGGACAACAAAGGCCGAATTTACGTAGAATAGCCGATCAGTATGAAAGAGACTGGGCCATCAATCTAAAAAAGCGGAATGGGTTTCTCATTCCGCTTTTTTTACGAAAGAGTTTTCAAGGTTCGCAGACGCTCGCCTGGTCTCAGACGCCACCGGCAATCTGCATTTGCGCCATGAGCCATTGCAAACCGGGCGGGTCTCGACAAGGGAACAGCCATGGCTGTTCCCGGCAAACCGACACGAATACTGACGGAGAAATCAACTTTGCAAAAGCCTGCCATTCTGGTACTTCAAGACGGATCAGTATTTCACGGTGTATCCATTGGCGCAGAAGGGCTGTCCAGCGGTGAGGTCGTATTCAATACCGCGATGACCGGCTATCAGGAAATTCTGACAGATCCCTCCTATGCGCGTCAGATCATCACCCTGACCTATCCCCATATCGGGAATACCGGTGCCAATGAGGAAGACAATGAATCGGCGCAAGTCTGGGCCGCCGGTCTGGTCATCCGCGATTTGCCCATGCTGGCCAGTAATTTTCGTTCACAGCAGAATCTGGGCGATTTTCTCAGACTCAGAAATGTCGTTGCGATAGCCGACATTGACACCCGGCATCTGACCCGCATACTGCGTGACAGGGGCGCCATGAATGGCGCTCTGATGGCGGGTGCTCTGGTCGCTGCTGATCCGGAACAGGCGGCGGCGACGGCACTCGCCGCTGCGCAGGACTTCCCGGGCCTGGTGGGCATGGATCTGGCGCAGGTGGTCAGCTGTGAGTCTCCCTATGAATGGCAGGAGGGCGTCTGGACTCTGGGGGCGGGCCATCAGGAAGTCCGGCAGCCTTCCCGCTATCACGTAGTGGCCTATGATTTTGGTGTCAAGCGCAACATTCTGCGCATGCTGACCGAGCGTGGCTGCAGGGTGACGGTCGTACCCGCCAGGACCCCGGCTGATGTGGTGCTGGGCATGAAACCGGATGGGGTCTTTCTCTCCAATGGCCCCGGTGATCCCGAACCTTGTGACTATGCGATCACTGCCATCAGGACGATTCTGGAAACCGATACGCCGGTGTTCGGTATCTGCCTGGGACATCAGTTGCTGGCCCTGGCCAGTGGTGCGCGCACGGCGCAGATGAAGCTGGGTCATCATGGTGCCAATCATCCGGTGCAGGATCTGGCCAGTGGCAAAGTCAGTATCAGCAGCCAGAATCATGGCTTCGCGGTGGCCGAAGACAGTTTGCCCGCCAACCTGAAGGCCACCCACAAGTCTCTGTTCGACGGGACGCTGCAGGGCATTCGGCGCACCGACAAACCCGCTTTCGGATTTCAGGGTCATCCGGAAGCCAGTCCCGGCCCCCATGATGTGGGGCCCGTGTTTGACCAGTTCATAGGCCTGCTCGAAACCTACCGCAGCCGTCACCAACACAGCAGATGAGCACATGCCAAAACGCAGCGATATAAACAGTATTTTGATCATAGGCGCGGGTCCGATCGTCATCGGCCAGGCCTGTGAATTCGATTATTCCGGTACCCAGGCCTGCCAGGCTCTCATGGAGGAAGGTTATCGGATCATCCTGGTGAACTCCAATCCCGCCACGATCATGACCGATCCTGGCATGGCACACGCTACCTATATCGAAGCGGTGGAATGGAAGACCCTTGAAAAAATCATTGCCAAGGAGCGACCGGATGCCATTCTGCCAACCATGGGGGGGCAGACAGCCCTCAATTGCGCACTCGACCTGGATCGTGAGGGCGTGCTCGCGAAATACGGGGTCGAGTTGATCGGGGCGAAAAAATCAGCCATTGAAAAGGCCGAAGACAGACAATTGTTTGATGATGCGATGGTGGCGATCGGCCTGGAAACACCACGCCATTTCATTGCCCACAACATGGAAGAGGCGCTGGCAGCGTCGGAAAACCTGGGCTTCCCCAATATTATCCGGCCTTCCTATACCATGGGGGGGAGTGGTGGCGGCATTGCCTACAACAAGGAGGAGTTTGTTGAAATCTGTGCGCGGGGCCTGGAACTGTCCCCCATCAGTGAATTATTGATTGATGAATCTTTGATTGGCTGGAAAGAGTACGAGCTGGAAGTGGTCAGGGACAAGAATGATAACTGTATCATCGTGTGCAGTATCGAGAACCTCGACCCGATGGGCATTCATACCGGCGACTCCATCACGGTGGCACCGGCCCAGACCCTGACCGACAAGGAGTATCAGATTCTGCGCAATGCCGCGATTGCCGTGCTCCGCGAGATCGGCGTGGAAACCGGCGGTTCCAACGTGCAGTTTGCGATCAATCCGGATGATGGGCGTCTGGTGGTGATCGAAATGAACCCCAGGGTATCCCGTTCCTCCGCGCTGGCTTCCAAGGCCACGGGCTTTCCCATCGCCCGGGTTGCGGCAAAGCTGGCGGTGGGTTTTACGCTGGATGAGTTGCGCAATGAAATTACCGGTGGCGTGATCCCGGCGTCCTTTGAACCCAGCATCGATTACGTGGTTACCAAGATCCCGCGCTTTACCTTTGAGAAATTCCCACAGGCAGCCGACCGCCTGACCACTCAGATGAAATCGGTTGGGGAGGTCATGGCGATTGGCCGAACATTCCAGGAGTCCATTCAGAAAGCCCTGCGTGGCCTGGAAGTGGGGATCAGCGGTTTTGATCCCGTGCATGATTTTGAATCCAGCGATGCCAGGAATATTCTGCTGCGTGAACTCAAGGATGCCGGTTGTGAGCGCATCCGTTATGTCGCCGATGCGTTTCGTGCCGGCATGTCGGTCGAAGAGGTGTTTGAGTACACCCGCATCGATCGTTGGTTCCTGGTTCAGATCGAAGATATCGTCCGCGAAGAACAGGTGCTGGCAGCCCTGAGTCTGGATGCCCTGGACCGGGATTATCTGTTTCAGCTCAAGCGCAAGGGCTTTTCCGATGCCCGGCTGGCGGCCGTGCTTGCGATCAGCGAGGATCGAATGCGGGAACACAGATACAGCCTGGGCGTGCGTCCGGTCTACAAGCGGGTGGATACCTGTGCGGCGGAATTCAGATCCACCACCGCCTATATGTACTCGACCTATGAAGAGGAATGCGAGGCGCAGGTCAGCGAGCGCCAGAAAATCATGGTGCTGGGCGGCGGGCCCAACCGGATCGGACAGGGCATAGAGTTCGACTACTGCTGTGTGCATGCAGCGATGGCCATGCGGGAGGACGGTTATGAAACCATCATGGTCAACTGCAACCCGGAAACCGTGTCCACCGACTTCAATATTTCAGATCGTCTCTACTTCGAACCGGTGACCCTGGAGGACGTGCTGGAAATCGTGCATCTGGAAAACCCGAAAGGGGTGATTGTGCAGTTTGGTGGTCAGACACCACTGAAACTGGTAACCAGCCTGGAAAGACTGGGGGTGCCGATCATCGGCACCTCTGCCGATGCGATCGATCGTGCCGAGGATCGCGAGCGCTTTCAGCACCTGATTACCAGACTGGGCCTGAAACAGCCCCCCAACAGCACGGTGCGCAGTCTTGACGAGGCCGTCAGGGAAGCTGAGAAAATTGGTTATCCGCTGGTGGTCAGGCCCTCCTACGTGCTGGGTGGGCGCGCCATGGAAATCGTCTACAACGAGGCGGAACTTCGGCGCTACATCCGGGATGCCGTGAAGGTTTCCCATGAAAGCCCGGTCCTGCTTGATTATTTCCTGAATTCTGCCATTGAAATCGATGTGGACGTGGTCAGTGATGGCAAACAGGTGGTGGTGGGCGCGATCATGCAGCACATCGAACAGGCCGGTGTTCATTCCGGAGACTCCGCGTGTTCATTGCCGCCCTATAGCCTGTCGCCGGACTTGCAGGACGAGATCCGTCGCCAGGTCGTCCAGCTGGCCCTTGAACTGAAGGTGGTGGGCTTGATGAATTCGCAGCTGGCCTATCAGGATGGTGAAATTTATATCATCGAGGTCAATCCCAGGGCTTCCAGAACCGTGCCCTTCGTTTCCAAGTGCATCGGCGTCTCCCTGGCCAAGATTGCGGCTCGCTGCATGGTGGGCAAGACACTGGTGGAGCAGGGGTTTACCAGGGAAATCGTACCCTCTTTCTATTCGGTCAAGGAGGCTATCTTTCCCTTCAACAAGTTTCCCGGTGTCGATCCGATTCTGGGCCCGGAGATGAAATCCACCGGTGAGGTGATGGGCATAGGGCAGACTTTTGCAGAAGCCTATTTCAAATCCCAGAGCTTCGATGAATGTCTGATGCAGCCTGGCCGCAAGGCGTTCATCAGTGTTCGGGATGCCGACAAGGCGGCGTTGCCGGAACTGGCGCGCAACTATCATGAATTCGGCTTTGTGCTCTATGCCACCAAGGGCTCGGCCAAGGTGATTGCCGATGCCGGCATTCCGGTACAGGCGGTGAACAAGGTCATGGAGGGGCGTCCCCATATCGTCGACATGTTGAAAAACGACGAGATTGATCTTATCGTCAATACCACTGAAGGGCGCCAGGCCATCGCTGATTCTGCCACCATTCGCAGCACGGCATTGCGCCATCGCGTGTATTGCACCACGACCATCGCCAGTGCCCGGGCCGTTCATGAAGCCCTGGTCTTTGGGGGTGAGACCTCGGTGAACAGTTTGCAGCATCTTCACGGGAAATAAATTCCGATCAACGTCATCATTCAGGATCGACAGAGCATGAGAAGAGCATGAGAAAAGTTCCAATGACAGTGCTGGGTGCCGAAAGGCTCCGCGCAGAACTCAATGACCTGAAGACCCGGCAGCGGCCGAAAATCATCCAGGCCATTGCCGAGGCCCGGGCGCATGGGGATCTGAAGGAAAATGCAGAATATCATGCCGCCCGTGAGCAGCAGAGTTTCTGTGAAGGCCGTATCAATGAGATAGAAGGCAAGCTGGCGGATGCCGAAATCATCGATGTCAGCAAGATTCCGGTGAGTGGCAAGGTCATTTTTGGCAGTACGGTAAAACTCTTCAACCTGGATACCGAGAAAACCGTTTCCTACCAGATTGTCGGTGAAGACGAAGCGGATGTTAAAAATTTCAAGATATCGGTGGGGTCACCCATCGCCCGGGCCCTGATGGGCAAGGAAGAAGGCGATGAGATCGTGGTGCATGCGCCCGGCGGCGAGATCTCGTATGAAATCGAGAGTGTCGAGCACCTTTAGGGCTCGCCTTGGCTTCAGTTCGCCGCGATCTGGTGGCGGAGCAGGTTCGACAGTTTGGGGTTGGGGTTTTTGGCGGCGCGATAGATCAGGGCAATGTTGCCGATCATCTGTATCAGTTCGGCATGGCTTGACGCACAGATTTGCTTTGCCAGAGCCTGCTTTTCGCTGCGTTCGGCAGCATTGATCCTGACCTTGATCAATTCATGGTCCTTCAGTGCCCTGAGTATTTCTGCGCTCACGTTTTCCGATAAAGCACTCGAAATAATGACCACAGGATTCAGATGATGGCCAATGGCCCTGAACTGTTTGATCTGCTTTGAACTTAAACTCATTGTCAACCTTTGCTGCCGGATACGCGGAGTTGTCCATTTTACGCCATTGCAAGCCCTGTAAAGAAAGATTTTTGTTGATATGAGCAAATCAAAGAGCAGCAAGAGCTGGTTGAAAGAACATTTTGACGATGCCTATGTGCGTAAATCCAGGGCCGATGGCTATCGTTCCCGTGCCAGTTACAAATTGTTGGCCATCCAGGAAAAAGACCATATTCTCAGGCCTGGCATGGTGGTCGTGGACCTGGGTGCCGCCCCGGGGGGCTGGTCGCAGGTGGCGGTCCCGCTGGTGCAACCGGGTGGCAGGATCATAGCGTCCGATATCCTGGCCATGGAGCCGGTGTCGGGTGTTGATTTCGTATTGGGTGATTTTACCGAGGATTCCTGCCTGCAGCAGATACTTGAACTTGTCGATGGCCAGTCGGTAGACCTTGTAATTTCCGATATGGCCCCAAATATTAGCGGAATGGCAGAAATCGACCAGCCCCGTGCCATGGCTCTGATCGAGCTTGCCCTGGCGTTTGCGCAGCAGACCCTGAAGCCTGAAGGCACCCTGCTGATGAAAGTGTTCCAGGGGGAGGGTTTTGAGGCGGTACTGAAGGAGATGCGACAGCAATTTTCTCAGGTTTTGAGTAGGAAACCGGATGCATCCCGGTCCAGATCAAAGGAAGTTTACCTTTTGGGGAAGGGATTCCGGGCCTGAAAACCGGGCGGAAAGATAGGCAAATTTCCATTTTCGTGCCAGAATGGGCCATGAAACGAGGCCTGAAACTGAAAATTTTCAATTCACTTTATACACATGCTTAGGGGAAGAACCCTTGAACGACATGGCTAAAAACTTGCTGTTATGGATGATCATTGCTGCGGTCCTGC
>JAVVEZ010000034.1:0-33258 GCA_032250895.1 Pseudomonadales bacterium
TCACTAACTTCGTCGGTGCCGCTGCACTGGCACCTGGTCTGGTGTCGTTCCCGGCAGCCACGGCTGCGGCCGCGCCGGCCAGGGCGGTGCCCCGTTGATCCGGACAGCTGCCGTCATCGCAAGAATAACCGGCAACAATGGACCTTATTTAACGTATGCAAATCAGCGCCATCCTCAATAATGTCAGTGAGCCGATTTCGGTCCCGACCGGGATGGCAGGATTCATGAACCCAGGTTTGATATTGGACCCGCTATGTATACAGCAAAGGGCAAGATAGACCAGAACGCATTGATCAGGGAGTACCTGCCCATCGTCAGAAGGCAGGCCTTGGCCCTGCAGGTGAAATTGCCGGCCAGCATAGAACTGGATGACCTGATCCAGGCTGGCGTGGTGGGTCTGCTGGATTCTCTGGGACGTTTCGACGCGTCGGCGGGGGCCAGTTTTGCGACCTTTGCCAGTCAGCGCATCCGCGGGGCGATGATCGACGAATTGCGGACCCGTGACTGGTTGCCGCGCAGCGCCAGACGCAATGCCCGGGCGGTTGACGCCTGCATTCGGCGTCTGGAGCAGCAGCTGGGTCATCCACCCAGTGAACGGGAAATTGCCGGGGAACTGGATATGCCCCTAGAGGAATACCGCCAGGTGCTGCGTGATACCAACAGCGGCCAGCTGCTGCCCTTCGAGGATCTCGTGGAGGAGGGGGCTGAACCCGAAGGCGTGGGTGCGGATTTCGTTTCTCCGCAGGATCAGCTGTTCGACAAGCAACAGCGGGACCGGCTCATCGCCGCCATCGAAAATCTTCCGGAGCGGGAGAAACAGTTGCTGGCCCTGTATTATCAGGAAGAACTCAACCTCAAGGAAATCGGCAGCATCATGGGCGTCAGTGAATCCCGTGTCTGTCAGCTGCACAGCCAGGCCGTCAGCCGCTTGCGGGCAAAACTGCGGGACTGAGGCGCCAGTCCATCCCCTTTCATTATAGGTGCCCTCCAGAGTCCTCTTGAGCTATAATCCGCCGCTTTGCCCTGTGCTGCCTGTCTGCACACGGAATCCATCCAGACCCACACCGAGGGGGCAGCTTTGGCTGCACCGAAGAGGACTTGCAGCTCATGGCAGCAGGCGGACACACCGACGAAATCAAACGCAGACGAACCTTTGCCATCATCTCCCACCCGGATGCGGGTAAAACCACCATCACCGAAAAATTGCTGCTGTATGGCAGGATCATTCAGAAAGCGGGTACGGTAAAGGGCAGAAAATCGGATCGTCATGCCACGTCCGACTGGATGACCATGGAGCAGGAAAGAGGCATTTCGGTGACGTCGTCGGTCATGCAGTTTCCCTATGGGGGCTGCATCGTCAATCTGCTGGATACACCGGGCCATGAAGATTTTTCGGAAGATACCTACCGCACCCTGACTGCCGTGGATTCCGTGTTGATGGTGATCGATGGCGCCAAGGGCGTCGAGGACCGCACCATCAAGCTGATGGAGGTCTGCCGTCTGCGCGATACCCCCATTCTTACCTTTATCAACAAGCTCGACCGTGATATCCGCGATCCGGTCGAGGTGCTGGATGAAGTGGAGAATGTACTTGAAATTCAATGTGCGCCGATCTATTGGCCACTGGGCATGGGCAGGGACTTCAAAGGCATCTACGATCTCTATGGTGATATCCTCCATGTCTATGAGCAGGGCCATGGCAGTGAAATGGCCGAGGTGCGCAAGATCGAGGGTCTGGACAGCGCGGCAGCCAAGGCCTTTCTGGGGACCTATGCCGACGAAGTGAAGGCGGAAATCGAGCTGGTGCGCGGTGCCAGTCATGTTTTTGATAAGGAGGCCTATCTTGCGGGTCGGCAGACCCCGGTATTTTTTGGTACGGCCCTGGGCAATTTCGGCGTGGAGGAAATGCTGAGCAAGTTCGTCGCGTGGGCACCCCCACCCCTGCCAAGACCGAGCGAAGATCGCATGGTGATGCCGACCGAAACCAGCTTTTCAGCCTTCGTGTTCAAAATCCAGGCCAACATGGACCCCAAACATCGCGATCGCATCGCCTTTCTGCGCATCTGTTCCGGAGCCTATGAACGGGGCATGAAACTCCGGCATGTCCGCCTGGGCAAGGAGGTGCGCATCAGTGATGCGGTCACTTTTCTGGCCGGTGAACGGGAACAGGCGGAATACGCGGTCGCCGGTGATATTGTGGGTTTCCACAATCATGGCACGATCCAGATTGGCGACACCTTTACCGAAGGTGAAGATCTGCATTTTACCGGCGTTCCCCATTTTGCTCCGGAACTGTTCAGACGCATTCGGCTCAAGGACCCCATGAAACTCAAGCAGTTGCAGAAAGGGCTCAGGCAGCTGTCCGAGGAAGGCTCGACCCAGGTCTTCATGCCCCTGCGCAACAACGATTTGATCGTGGGAGCCGTGGGCGTGCTGCAATTCGAGGTGGTGGCGTTCAGACTCAAGGATGAGTACAAGGTGGACTGCGCCTATGAGCCGGTCAACGTCCACACGGCACGCTGGATAGCCAGCGACAAGTCTCAGGATCTGGAAGAATTCAAACGCAAGGCCGCTGATAATCTTGCCATCGATGGCGGCGGCCATCTGAGTTATCTGGCCCCCACACGGGTGAATCTGAGTCTGACCATGGAACGCTGGCCGACGATTCGTTTTCTCGCCACCCGAGAACACTGATGGACCTGCTCAGAAACGTCTGAATAAGCTCTGTGCCATCACCCCGGCGCTTCAGCGCAGGCTTACGTCCGGGGGAACTCCGCTCGCTGCGCTTCTCACCGGACGTATCCCGGCAAGCCTGTGCCCAGACAGAGTCACTCGGTGCGTTGCCTGGAGGTTTCAGGTGATCGGGACCGGCGTTTGCCTTCGCCCGTTTTCTTGTCCCCTAACTTGTTGCCCGCAAATTTTTTGCCACCCTGGCCAGGAGCTTTTGCCAGCCTGCTGATACGCATGGCCTGACCGCTGACCCAGACTTTTTGCAGCGCGGCGAAGGTTTCCGCCGGCATGCCTTCGGGCAGGTCGACCAGACTGTGATCGTCAAAAATTTTGATGTGACCGATATAGGCGCTGTCGATATCCGCCTCATTGGCGATGGCGCCGACAATGTTGCCGGGTTTGACGCCATGGGCGTGTCCCACTTCAATGCGGAAACTCTCCATCGGCACATCAGGACCGGCCCTGCTTCTGTCCCTGTCTGCGCGGGCTTTGCTGTCCTTGTGTTCCGGTTTCTCCCTGCGCTCCCGGAGCGGTGGCCCGGCGCTGCGCTCCTTGCGGTTTTCCAGCTGATGCTGGCTTTCCCGCACCGGGCCTACGAGCAAGGGTTGATCACCCTGCAACTGCTTGGCCAGGGCGGCCGCTATCTGCAGCGCATCAACCTCGTGTTCCTGCTGGTATTCTTCGATCAGCCCGGCAAAGAAAGTCAGATCTTCCGTGGCCAGGGTCTGGCTGATGTTCTGCTTGAAGCTGGCAATACGCCGGATATTGATGAGGTCGGAGGAGGGCAGGTCCATCGCCGGGATGCGTTGATTGCAGGTTTTTTCGATGGCGGCCAGCATGCGCTTTTCACGGTGGGTGACGAACAGAATGGCCTCACCCTTGCGGCCGGCGCGGCCGGTGCGGCCAATCCGGTGCACATAGGATTCCGTATCATAGGGCACATCATAGTTGATGACATGACTGACACGATCCACATCCAGCCCCCTGGCGGCCACATCCGTGGCAATCAGAATATCCAGTTTGCCACTCTTGAACTGGGCCACGGTCCGTTCTCTGAGGTTCTGCGCCATATCACCGTTGATGGCCGTGGCAGCGTAGCCGCGGGCGGACAATTTTTCCGCCAGTTCCACCGTGGCGGTCTTGGTCCTGACGAAAATGATGATGCCTTCCGTTTCTTCCGCTTCCAGGATTCGGGTCAGGGCTTCCAGCTTGTTCTGATTGCTGACCAGGCAGTGGCGCTGGTTGATGGTGTTGGCACTGCCCGTGGTCTGCTTGATGGTGATTTCCAGCGGGTCATGCAGATGATTGTGGGCAATACGGCGGATATCCGGTGGGACCGTTGCCGAGAACAATGCAATCTGCCGGTTTTCAGGTGTTTGTTCCAGTATCCATTCAACATCGTCGATGAAACCCATGCGCAGCATCTCATCCGCCTCATCCAGTACCAATGTGGTGATGGTGTTCAGCGTCAGGCTGCCACGGCGGAGATGGTCCATGACCCGGCCGGGTGTGCCGACGATGACATGGGGGCCGCGCTTGAGTTGCCTTAACTGGGTACCATAATCCTGGCCGCCATAAATGGGCAGGACATGAAAATTCTTGAGATAGCGGGCATAGCTCTGGAAAGCCTCGGCCACCTGAATGGCCAGTTCCCGGGTCGGTGTCAGCACCAGAGCCTGGGGCACCCTGTTGTTCAGCTCGATTCCGGCAAGGATGGGCAGGGCGAAGGCCCCGGTCTTGCCGGTGCCGGTCTGGGCCTGCCCGAGCAGGTCTTTTTTGGCGAGCAGGGGCGGAATACTTTCTGCCTGGATCGGGGTCGGTGTTTCATAACCGATATCCTGAATGGCCTTGAGCAGGGCGGGGTTGAGATTCAGGGTGGCGAATGATTCAAGGGTTGGACTGGTGGTCCCGGACATGAACGTTTCCTGGCTGCATGTGCCTCCTGACATGACCGGCGGTGCCGGGTGCGGTGGGCTTGATATTGGCGAGTGAAATAGAAGGGCGCGAATTATAGCCGATATGGACCTGAGATGCACTGACTGAATGTAAGAACATCACACTTGTTATCTTATGCCGCGCACATATAATGACACATATATTATTATCGAGGTGGCCATATGGGGCAGGTAACGATTTATCTGGACGATGACATTGAGCGAAAGATGAATGAGGCAGTAAAATCCGCTCATATCTCCAAGAGTAAATGGATTGCACGGCTTGTGCAGGAGAAGGTGGCTAATGAGTGGCCCCCTTCCATTGTGGAAATGGCGGGTAGCTGGGATGATTTTCCTTCGTTGGAAGAGATTCGGCAGAGTCATGTCGTTGATGTACACAGAGAGCCGCTTTGATGTATGTGCTCGATACGAATATCCTGATTTATTTCTTCACGGGTTTGGGGGATGTCTCGCAAAGGTTGCTGGCCGTATCGCCGAAGGATATTGGGGTTCCTGCTGTTGTCATATACGAGTTGGAGTATGGAATAACAAGATCGAGCTCTCCGAAGAAACGGCAACAGCAATTGGCGGAACTTTGTGCGCTCGTCAAGGTCTTGCCGTTTGGCAGGGCAGAGGCAAAACTGAGCGCTGATATTCGGGCAAAGCTCGAGAGGAAGGGTACGCCGATAGGGCCTTATGACCTGCTTATTGCGGGCACGGCTGTTTCCAATAATGCAGTGCTGGTCACCAACAATACCAAAGAGTTTTCCAGAGTTCCAAAACTGCAGATTGAAAACTGGTTCGGGTAGCGCCGGAGCCTGTCGTACTCAGCCAAACAATTCGATGTCACCGGCCACCGGCGCCACATTCAGCTGTGAACCGTAAGCACGTTCACGCTTGAAGATGGTATCGTTGTGCGTGCTGCGCAGGCGTTTGACGAGTACCCGCCCGGTTTGCGGAAAGTAATAGACCTTGCGCGGATAGATGTCACAGAGATCGCGTGCCACGATCTGGATTTTTTCGGTTTTCAGGTATTCCAGCACGAAGGCGGCATTGCGTTCACCGACATTGGCAACCGTGAAGCCTTTCAGCACGTTGCCGCCACCAAACACCTTGGCTTCAAGGGCGGAGCGTCGCGCGCCGCTCTTGAGCAGCTGGTTGATCAACAATTCCATGGCATAGCTGCCATAGCGGGCAGAGGCCGACAGCATGCCGTCGGCTTCATTGCCGGATTCGGGCAGCATGAAGTGATTCATGCCACCGATGCCATACAGGGGATCGCGGATGCAGGCAGTGACACAGGAGCCGAGCACGGTGACCAGCACCTTGTCGTCGGTGGTGACATGGCATTCACCCGGCAGCAGTTTGACGGCCTCCAGCCCGTGTTCGCGGTCGAAGTAAAAATTGCTCGCCTCATTGGCAGAGGGCGTCACGGTTTTGAGCGGGCGCAGGACGGCTTTGGTCATGATGGGCTCCGTGCCGGTGCGGGATTGCGAGGGACGGGTTCATAAACGGTCTTGCCGCGCAGTTGAAAAAGATCGGCAGCATGAAACAGACTCTCCGAATGCCCCGAAAACAGCAGCCCGTCGGGGCGCAGCAGGGGCACGAATTTTTCAAGAATCCGGCGCTGGGTTTCCTTGTCGAAATAAATCATGATATTCCGGCACATGATGGCATCGAAGGGCCCCTCGATCGCCCAGCGCGGGTCGAGCAGGTTGAGACGCTTGAAGGTGACCAGCGCCTGCAGTTCCGGCCGGACCTTGACCGCGCCATTGTTGGCGCCAGAGCCTTTCAGAAAAAACCGGCGCAGACGCTCGGCAGAGAGTTTTTCCACGCGCTCATTGGCATAAATGCCGTGTTGACCCTTGGCCAGCACATGGGTGTCGACATCGGTGGCCAGGATGGAAATTGGCGGTGGACTGCTGGGGAAGGCTTCCAGCAGGGTGATGGCCATGGAATAGGGTTCTTCTCCGGTGGAGGCGGCACAGCACCATAATTTCAATGGCTGACGGCGTTCGCGCCAGCAGCGCTGTGCGTGTTCGGCCAGCACCGGAAAATGATGGGCTTCCCGGAAAAAGGAGGTCAGGTTGGTGGTCAATGAATTGATGAAGGCTTCCCATTCATCGGCATCCCCGGCTTCCAGGATCTTCAGGTAGTCGGTGAAGCGGAGCAGTCCACGCGCCCGCAAACGCCGTGCCAGGCGGTTATAGACCATTTCCTGCTTGCCCGGTGCCAGTGCAATGCCGGCATGCTGGTAAATCAATTTGCGCACACAGTCGAAGTCTCCGGCAGTGAACACAAACTCACGTTCAGAGCGGGCAGGCGATGCGGATGATGAGCTCATGGTGCGGTTCTCTAGGTGGCGTGAGGGCTACGCCAGGGATCGTCAGGTTCTGCAAACAACGGTCGGTCGGTGCTGCGGGCTGCCCGTGAGGGAGCACCCGCAGCGTTTTGCTTTCACCACATCAGAATTCCGTCCATTCCTCCTCACTGCCCGGCCGGGCATTGGCGAGCTTGCGGGGCTTCGATGCCGGTTTCGGTGCTTCGGTTTTATGCGAGGCGCTGGCCGTGTCTGGAATCCGGCTTGGCAGGCGGGTCACCGTGGCTGCCATCCGGGGTCGTGCAGATGCGGATTTTGCCGATGCAGTGGTTTGGGTCCGGTTGTCATGTGACAGTTTGAAAACCTCCATTGCACGACTGAGCACCTGGGCCTGATCCTGCATCGATTCGGCCGCTGCGGCGGCTTCTTCGACCAGGGCGGCATTCTGTTGGGTGACCTCATCCATCTGTGTCACCGCCTGATTCACCTGTTCGATACCATCGCTCTGTTCCTGTGAGGCGGCGGTGATTTCGGCCATGATGCTGGTGACGCGCTTGATGGAATCGACGACTTCTTCCATGGTCCGGCCGGCCTGATCCACCAGTTTGCTGCCGTTGTCGACCTTGCTCACGGAGTCTTCGATCAGTTCCTTGATCTCCTTGGCGGCGGCGGCACTGCGCTGGGCCAGGGTTCGCACTTCGGAGGCCACGACCGCAAAACCGCGGCCCTGTTCACCGGCCCGGGCGGCTTCCACGGCGGCATTGAGCGCCAGAATGTTGGTCTGAAAGGCGATGCTGTCGATGACGCCGATGATGTCGGCGATCTTCTTCGAGGACGTGTTGATTTCTGACATGGTGGAGACGACCTGATTGACCACTTCACCGCCCTTGACCGCCACCTCGGAGGCCCCCAGGGCCAACTGATTGGCCTGCCGGGAATTCTCGGCGTTCTGCTTGACCGTGCTGGTCAGTTCTTCCATCGAAGACGCCGTTTCTTCCAGCGAGGATGCCTGTTCCTCGGTGCGCTGCGACAGATCGGCATTGCCCGAGGCGATCTCCTGCGATGCTGTGGAAATCAGGTCGGTGCTGCTGCGGACATCGCCGGCGATCTTGCGCAGATTCTCGTTCATGGTCTTGAGGGCCTGCAGCAATTGCCCGGTTTCATCCGTGCCGCTGACCGCCAATTCGCTGGTCAGGTCCCCTTCGGCAACTTTCTGTGCCATGGCCACGGCCGTGCCCAGAGGGCCGGTGATGGAGCGGGTGGCCCAGAACGCGACACCGGCAGCCAGCAACAACGCCAGCCCGGCCAGGCCAAGCAACAGGATGAATTCCTGGTCAAAGATTGCTTCTGCCTGTACGGCACTGCCATCGGCCAGTTGGGTCTGCAAGTCATTCAGTGCGGTCATCGCGTCATCATAGGCTATCTGCAGGGGGGCCACCGTGCTCAGCATGAAAGCGGTGGCTTCCTCACGCTGACCGGCCTCCGCCAGCGTGATCACGCGATCATAGTTGTCGATGAAGCGGGTACGGGCGTCCTGCATGGCGACGAACAGTTTGCGTCCGGTGTCGGTATTGACCAGGGCATCCATCTGTTCCATCCCGGCCGCTATTTTGCTGCGGGCGGCGACCACGTTCTCCGTGTACTGGCGGACCTCTTCCGGGTCCGTGGTCAGCAGCAGGTCGCGCAGATTGCTGGCCACGGTGCCGACATGGTTGCGAATGTCCGCCGACAACGCCAGTTTCGGCATCCGGTCCCCGGTGATGAGCTGGGTGGCCTCGTTGAGTTGATTCAGGCCGTACAGACCGGTGCCGGTGATGGCGGCCAGCAGCAGCACGATGCTGCCATGGCTCAGGCCGAGCCTCAGACCAATGTTCATGTTTGACATAAATGCCATGGGAGTCTCCAAATATGATGACGGGTATCGATAGTGATTTGTACTGCGCTTAATGTGTGGTGGTGCTATCCACCAGTTGTAATTCCTCACTGGTCATCAGACGCTCGATATCGACCAGAATCAGCATCTGCTCTTCCACAGTGGCGAGGCCGACCAGGTACTGGGTGTCGATGCTGGTCACCAGATCGGGCACTTCGCGAATCTGGTTCGCATCCAGCGCGGTGACGTCGGACACGCCATCGACCACGATGCCCACCACACGGCCATGCAGATTCAGAATGATCACAACGGTGAGCTCATTGTATTCCGCCGTACCGATCTGAAAGATCAGGCGCAGATCGACAATGGGTACGATCTTGCCGCGCAGGTTGATCACGCCCTTGATGAACTCGGGCGCGTTGGCAATCTTGGTCACGCTGTCGTAGCCCCGGATTTCCTGGACCTTGAGAATTTCCAGGCCGTATTGTTCCTTGCCCAGGATGAACGTCAGATATTCTCCCGAGACCGAAGCAGCCTGTGTGCCGTCGGTGTTGGCGACGCTTTCTGCAGCTGTGTTCATTGTACGTACTCCTTGGTTTCAATTGGCTTGTTGCGACCGGTGAATCTTGCCGTACTGCTGACATGATTATGCTTTTGACCCATCTGGATGATGGCGGGGACATCGAGAATCAATGCCACGGAACCATCGCCCATGATGGTGGCGCCGGAAACACCGTGTACCTTGCGATAATTGGTTTCCAGGCTTTTGATGACAACCTGCTGCTGTCCGACCAGGGCATCCACGAACAAGGCCGCCTTTTTGCCGTCGGCCTCAATCAATACCAACACCCCCTGACAGGGATCGGTAATCAGGGTTTCATGGCCAAACAGACTGTGCAGGGCAATGATGGGCAGGTACTCGCCGCGCACATGCACCGTCAAACCTTCGCCCATGACGGTTTTCAGATCTTCCGGCTGAGGCCGCAGGGTTTCAACGATGAGATTCAGCGGGATGACATACAGGCTGTTGCCCAATGCGACCGACATGCCATCCAGAATGGCAAGGGTCAAGGGCAATGAAATGGATATGGTCGTGCCAAAACCCAGGGCTGAACGAATTTCGATGGAGCCATTCAAGGCGGCGATATTGCGTTTCACCACGTCCATGCCGACACCACGTCCCGAGACATCGGTCACCACTTCGGCCGTGGAAAATCCCGGCGCAAAAATAAGCTGAAAGACGTCGTTGTCGCTCATGCCGTCACTGACGGGCAAACCATTGCTTCTGGCCTTGGCGAGGATTTTTTCACGGTTGAGGCCGGCACCGTCATCGGTGACTTCAATCATGATGCTGCCACCCTTGTGGGCGGCGGAGAGAGTCAGTTGTCCCAGCTCGTTCTTGCCGGCAGCCTTGCGTTTTTCCGGTGTTTCAACACCGTGATCGATGCTGTTGCGAACCAGGTGGGTCAGCGGATCCACGATACGTTCAATCAGACCCTTGTCCAGTTCTGTCGTTGCACCCTGGGTGACCACTTCGACCTTTTTGCCGAGTTTGGTCGCCAGATCACGCACCATGCGTGGAAAGCGAGAGAACACAAAGTCCATGGGCATCATGCGAATCGACATGACCGATTCCTGCAAGTCGCGGGTGTTGCGGGTGAGCTGGCCGACACTGTTGATCAGTGCCTCGTGCTGCGCCGCATCGAGTGTGGCAATGCGCTGTTCGATCATGGCCTGGGTAATGACGAGTTCGCCGACCAGATTGATCATCTGATCCACTTTTTCAATGCCTACCCGGATCGAACTCGTTTCGTTGGTCGCCGCCTGTCTACGGTCGTTGGCGCGGCGATCGGGTTTCCCGGTTTCAGGAACGATGGTTGCCGCTTTTTCAGGGACCGCAGAGGTGTCATTTTTTTCGATCGCCGCTCCGGCCCCGGCAGCGGCATTGGCACTGACGGGGGTATTGTCATCGATCAGGTCGGATTTTGCGGCGTCAGCGTGGAAGTTGAAGGGGGCAAAGAAGCCATAACCTTCTTCTACCGTTTGCTTGCCTTCTTCACTGAATAAACCGTAGCCCACTTCTTCCTGAATCTTGACCCCCTGCTCTGGGCTGGCGTTTGTGGCCTCCGGGTTCTTGCTGTCGTCATGGGCAAGGGCCGTCTCGACAGTGCTGATCTCGAGATCGTCCGGATTCAGAATAAAGGAGCAGATCGAGACGATGTCGTCTGCGCTGGAATCGGTGCTCAGGGTAAACAGGGTTCGACCGTTTTTCTGTTTGGCGGCGCTGACCTCGCCCAGCAGACCAAGTTCTTCCTTGAGATTTTCGATATCCCTGGCTTTCAGTTTCGGCAACAGAATGTTGAACTGCACCAGGGTGCTTGCCGATGCCGGCACCTCAGGCGCTGACATTTCAGCAGCGGCTTCCTCTTTTTCGGCTTGCGTTGGCGGTGTGGCCTTGACGTTGCCTGCCCTGGTCAGGGCATCGAGACGCGTGGAGACCTCGCTGACCTGTTCCTGCTCGACAGTGGCACCATGACGGTGACCATCGAGTTCCATTTTCAGAACGTCTTTGGCCGCCAGAAAGGCGTCCACGTGTTCTGCGGTCAGGGTCATCTCGTTTTTGCGGATCCGGTCCAACAGGTTTTCCAGCACATGGGTGATTTCCGTCATGTCCATAAAACCGAAAGTCGCCGCGCCGCCCTTGATGGAATGGGCAGCGCGGAAGATCGCATTGAGGTCTTCCGCATCGGGAGCTTCCATGTCGATGGCAAGCAGAAGGCGTTCGGCTTCCGCCAATAATTCTTCCGCTTCATCGAAGAAGACTTCGTAAAACTGGCTCATATCTATTGTCATTGCACTACTCCCAGGTACTTGACCCGCACTTACACAGCATTCAGGAATATTGGCCACACACCGGATATTCCATGCCTGATGGACAGGCTGTTAACCGATCACTTTCTGTACGACCTCGATCAGGCGCTTGGGATCGAAGGGTTTTACCAGCCAGCCATTGGCACCAGCGGCCTTGCCCTTGGCCTTCATCTCATCGCTGGATTCGGTGGTCAGCATGAGTATCGGCACTTTTTGGTAGATCCCCAGGTTACGCAACGATTTGATCAGGGTCAGACCGTCCATCACCGGCATGTTCTGGTCGGTCAGAACCAGGTCCACGGTTTTTTCCCTGGCCTTGTTGAGTCCGTCCTGACCATCCACGGCCTGCACCACATCGTAGCCGGCAGCTTGCAGGCTGAAGGCCACCATCTGGCGTAATGAGCCGGAATCGTCCACTGCTAAAATTGTCTTTGCCATCTCGTATACTCTCTTGTGGGTTGCTTGTCCGGTGTTCAGCCAATACTTGCCTTATGCGTTATTCAGTTAGCCCGGGCCCTGGATGGATTTTTTCACTAGAACAATTCAATATCGCCACAGTTCAGATGCTGGCGGTCCACCGAGCGCCGCAGTCCTGCATCCAGGGCGAGACTCCGGGCTTTCAGGCTGTCACTGATTTCCTGCAATAGTCCGGTAATCTCGGGATGCTCCTGATTCGACACGATGCCATCATCCGGGTTTGCCAGGATGGAGAGCAGTTCACGCAAGCCATTGACCCGGCTTACGGTCCAGCCGATCAGCTGGCTGGTAAGATCGTGAAACTGCATGCTGCTGACGGCGGCATTGACTTCGGTGTTCACGAGTGCACTCAACTGCCTGATATCCTCCACTGCGCTGCCTTTGATATCGTGTTGCGACAGCAGCACATCGATCTTGTCCTGCTGATCCCTGACAGCCTGGTTCAGGGCATTGAAACGTTGCCCCAGTTTTTCGATCGCATCGTTCAGCAGGAGCGTGGTCATATCGAGATCGGACTCCACCTCAAACAGATGGCGGGTACCATTTTCAAAAACCACATCCAATAAACGCCTGAGCTCCGGGACTACTGATTCTCTGCTGCTCTGTTGGCTCATATCGAGTAATTACCTTGCCCGGATTCAATATTTGTTTCTTCAGTATCGGCCTGTTCGTCGATAGCTTTAGGGGAACGTAATGACCTCATTCAAGGATTCCTCAAGTAAAAATGATGGCAGCCGATATAACGAATAAATACGAGATGGCACAAGGGTTCGATGCCGGGTTCCGCTGTGGGCACGCTTTGTTCGGATATGAGAAATCTCGCAGAGAGATAAATCCATGAGCATGAAAAGTTGTATGGGGTCTTTGCGTGTTGCAAGCACCAGCTGTCAGTCTGTCGCGCTGGCACTCACTGCAGGCGGTGCTCTGGCTGATGACCTGCCCATCAGCCAGGCATCCGACTATAGGCTACCGGCCACCCAGTTCCTGCGCTGCAATGAAGACTGGTCCATATTGAAAGAAACCCCAGCAGATTTGCTGCCACTGCCGCTACGCTATAAATACATCCCCATCAACGCTGAAGGTGATATCTGGGTAAGTTTTGGCGGCCATTCCAGTGTTCGGATAGAAAACTGGAGGAACTTTGCCTTTGCTGCCCCGGCCGTCAACACGGATAGCTTCTTGTTGCAGCGTTACGTCGTTCACGCCGACTGGCACGTCGGGGAACATCTGCGGTTGTTCAGTGAATTCAAGCATGCCGATGTCTCCGGCCGCGAATTGCCTGGAGGCAAGCGTCCCGTTGATAAAGATTCCACAGAGCTGCAGCAATTGTTTTTTGATGTCAACATTCCGCTTGGCGCTGATAATTCGTCACTGATCCTGCGTGCCGGGCGTCAGGAATTCTCCTTTGGCAATCAGCGCCTGGTGAGTCCTCTGCCCTGGGCCAACGCCTTGCGTCAATGGGATGGTCTGGCCGGGATCTACAAGGTCCAGCAGTGGGAGATTCAAGGCTTTTATTCTCAATTCGTGCCGGTGGAGCAGAGGGGTGTCAACAGCACCGATCACGATAATCAGTTATTCGGTGTCTACGCCACGCAAAAACTGGGTGCACAGAGTGGCATGGATTATTACTGGCTGGGCATCGACCGGAAAAACCGCAGCTTCAATGGCAGTCAGGGCGATGAAGAACGCCAGAGTTTTGGTGTGCGGCATTGGGGCAGGTTGCGCGAGGGACGGCTGGATTATGAGCTGGAAGCCACCTGGCAAACGGGGGAGTTGGGTGGGCACGACATCAGTGCCGCCATGCTTGCCGGCAAGCTTGGCTATTCGCTTCCCGAATGGTATGCGCAGCCGCGCCTGACACTGGGTTTTGACTATGCCAGTGGTGACGGATCTGCCGGAGGCAAGGTAGGGACCTTCAATCAACTATTCCCGCTCGGACATGCGTATCTGGGTTACATCGATATTGTCGGCAGACAGAATATCGTCGATGTCTCTCCCGGGGTGACATTCTCGCCTTTGGCAAAGGCCACTGTCAGTGTGGAAAGCCATTTCCTGTCGCGGGCCAGAAAAGCGGATGCCTTGTATGACGCCGGTGGCAATGTTGTTCGTCCCGGGGACCTCCGCGCTGGCAGAAACATTGGTACCGAACTGGATATCACATTCAATTATCGACTGTCGTCGAGGATCAGCATGCTGTTCGGTTACAGCTACCTGTTTGCCGGCGACTTTCTCAAGGATACCGGCAGCGCCGAGGATATCCGGTTCTTTTACGGCCAGGTGCAGTTGACATTCTGACAGGGCTTCTTTGAATAACGCAGGTTAGTATTCATCCGGCTTGGGTGTCAGCGACAGGCCGGAAAGGGAGGGTTCCCCGGCGTCTTTCTGCTCACTGGCGGACAGGGATATTTTCAGTCTCAGGTTGTTTTTGGAGTCAGCGTTTTTCAACGCTTCTTCAAGGCTGATGCGGCCCTGCCGATAGAGTTGGTAAAGCGCCGAGTCAAAGGTTTGCATACCCAGGTTTTCGGATTTTTCCATGACTTCCTTGATTTCGTCGACTTTGCCTTTCTTGATCAGATCGGCAATCCTGGGTGTATTCAACAATACTTCGATGGCGGCGGCGCGCTTGCCGTCCACAGTTGGGATCAGGCGCTGGGAGATAAAGCCCCGCAGGTTCAGCGAGAGATCCATATAGAGCTGTTTGTGGCGCTCTTCGGGAAAGAAGTTGATGATGCGGTCAAGGGCCTGGTCGGCGTTGTTGGCGTGCAGTGTGGACAGACACAGGTGCCCGGTCTCGGCAAAAGTCAGGGCATGCTCCATGGTTTCCCGGCTGCGGATCTCTCCGATCAGAATGACATCGGGAGCCTGGCGCAGCGTGTTTTTCAGAGCCAGTTCATAAGAGAGGGTGTCCACCCCGACCTCACGCTGGTTGATGATGGATTTCTGGTGTTCGTGAATAAATTCCACCGGATCCTCGATGGTGATGATGTGACCTTCCGAATGGCTGTTGCGATAGTCGATCAATGAGGCCAGCGAGGTGGATTTGCCTGTGCCGGTCCCGCCCACGAAGAGGATGATGCCATTTTTCTGCATGACCAGTTGGGTCAGCAGTTCCGGTAATCCCAGTGTCTTTAGATCCGGGATGTCGGTTTTGATATTGCGTGCGACGAGTGAGATCTCGCCACGTTGCTGGAAAATATTGACCCGGAAACGACCGATGCCGGGTTCCATGATGGCCAGGTTCATTTCAGGGTTGCGTTCGAAGTCGCGAATCTGCTCGGGATTCATGATCTGGTAGGCGATGCTCTTGACTGCTCCCGGAGGCAGGGGCTTGTCCGTCATGCTGACCAGCCTGCCCATAATCTTCATGCTGGGCGGCGCTCCGGTGCACAGAAACAGGTCGGAACCCTCACGATCCACGACAACCTTCAGTAAATCCTTGAAGTCCATAGGGCTTTTCTCTCTTAAGTCAGAGTAGAGAACAGGAGCATCTCAGAAGCGCCGTTGAGTATACCAGAGCACATCATGGGCATAGTTGTCGACCAGTTGATGGACGCCCAGGGTCATCGCAAACAGTGCCATGCGAATCAGTACGCCATTATCCGTTTGACGAAAAATGGCCAGACTGGGGTGCAGGTTGAGGTCATTGTCGAGTTCATTGGCTTCGGCCCTGGAGTCTCGTGGCAGCGGATGCATGATCACGGTGTTGGGCTTGCAATGCACGGTATAGATGGATTGGTTGAGCCGGAAACGGCCGCGGTAGATGTCGGCCTCCTTCTGATCGGCAAAGCGTTCTTCCTGAATGCGGGTAAGATAGATGGTGTCGTTGTCGTGCAGGCCTGTCTGCATGTCTTCGGTTTCCAGCACCTGGTGACCGGCACTGCGCAGTTCCTCAACAATGTCGCCCGGCATGGACAATTCGCGTGGCGAGATCAGCGTGAAATGAATGTCCCGGTAAAGCTTCAGCAGGCGGCTCAGGGAATGCACGGTGCGGCCGTATTTGAGATCGCCGACCATCGCAATTTTCAGACCATCGATGGGACCATCGATGCCGAGTTCTTTCTTGATCGTATACAGGTCCAGCAGGGCCTGTGACGGATGCTCGTGGGGACCGTCGCCGGCATTGATGACCGGTACCCGGCTGGCTCTGGAGAATTCCTCCACCGAACCGGCATCGGGATGCCGCATGACAAGGATGTCGCTGTAGCCGCTGATGACCCTTGCGGTATCGTAGAGCGATTCGCCCTTGGACAGCGCGGAGGCCTTGATGTCCGTGGTTTCGCGGACTTCACCGCCGAGCAGATTGAAGGCGCAGCCGAAGCTTACCCGGGTGCGGGTGCTGGGTTCAAAAAACAGGTTGCCGAGGATGGCGCCTTCCAGCACGGTGGTGCGCTTGCGGCGGTGGGCATAGGGCTCCATGGCATCGGCAACATTGAAGAGTTCCTCGACATCCTGGGCTTCGAACTGATTGATGGAAAGAATGTGGGAGCCGAGAAAATTCATTGCTGCTGCTCTGGAGGTGGTCTGCCGGGAATTCGGCCGAATGTTACTACTAAGCCATGCTTTGTACCAGTGAGCGGGGTGTTTGCAATCCCGGACAATCTCCGTAGACTTCTTTGAAAAACAGGCAGGAAACTCCAGCATGACAGGCAATACCCTCTACTGGCACGACTATGAAACCTTTGGCAGCGATCCCCGGCGCGATCGGGCCTGTCAGTTTGCCGGCGTCAGAACCGATGAAGATCTGAATGTCATCGATGATCCGCTCATCCTCTACTGCCAGCCGAGTCGGGACAGCCTGCCGGAACCCGAGGCCTGCCTGATCACTGGCATCGGCCCCTTGCAGGCGCGGGCCAAGGGTCTGTGCGAAGCGGAATTCTGTGCGCGCATCCTGGAGGAATTCGCCCGGCCCGGCACCTGTGTGGCCGGTTACAACAACATCCGCTTCGATGATGAAGTCACCCGGCACATGCTCTACCGCTGTTTTCATGACCCCTATGAGCGGGAATGGAAAAATGGCAACAGCCGCTGGGACATCATCGATATGTTGCGGCTGACTCAGGCCGTACGCCCGGCGGGCATTCACTGGCCCCGGCATGAAGACGGTACGCCGTCTTTCCGCCTGGAAGAACTCACCCGCGCCAACGGCCTGGCCCACGACAGTGCGCATGATGCCATGTCGGATGTGCATGCCACCATTGCCATGGCACGCCTGGTCAAAGAAAAACAGCCCCGCCTGTATGACTATCTCTACAGCAGGCGTCACAAGAATACCCTGTTGCCGCTGCTGGATCTGGTGATGCAGACGCCGGTGCTGCATGTGTCTTCACGCTATCCTGCAAGCCGGAACTGTCTGGCGGTGGTGCTGCCTGTGGCCCGTCACCCGGTCAACAGCAATGGCATCATCGTCTGTGATCTGGCGATGGATCCGGCAGACTGGATCGATTTGAGCGTGGACGCCATCCGGGAGCGCCTGTTCAGCCCGAAAGACGCGTTGCCGGAGGGTATCGAGCGGGTGCCGCTGAAAACGATCCATGTCAACAAATGCCCGGTCATTGCACCCTTGTCGGTACTCGATGAAGCCAGTCGCCGCCGTCTCGGCATCGATCTTGAGCTCAGTGCCAGACACCGTGAAAGCCTGCGTGCCAGCTCCGGGCTTGCGGCGAAGATAGCAGCGGTTTTTGCCGAGCCAGCCCCGGGTGCCGCTGGATCTGGCGATCCTGACCTGATGCTCTACAGCGGTGGATTTTTTACGCCGGGTGATCGCGCCCTGATGAACCGGATCGGCGCCATGACACCGGCGCAGCTGGGCGCGTTCAAGCCGGCTTTCAAGGATGCCCGGTTGCCGGAAATGCTGTTTCGCTATCGCGCCAGAAACTACCCACAAAGCCTGGATGCCGATGAAAGAGCCCGCTGGGATGAGTTTTGCCGAACCAGGCTCGGTCATGCCGGGGACGGCAGTCTGGATCTGCCGGGTTTTTGGCGGAAATTGCACAGTGCCAGGGATTCTGCCCCTGCAAACCGCCTGGCCGTGCTGCAGGAACTGGAAGAGTATGTCAGTACCCTGAGCCGGGAACTGGGGCTGGCGGATACCGAAGCGGCATCATGAACAGGCGGTACCGGTCTCGCCAGACAGATCAGGCGGCAGGTAATAAAAACGGCTTTGACCCTGTCTTTGTCCTTGGCCGGCCGGAAAGGCCCCGGATTATCGTTGTCATCGACAAGGAAATTTTTCCAATCGGCAGGCGAGTGCTTTAGAATTGCCGCCCCCGGACTTGAGCTTGTGGATTCCCTGATGATTGATTTTGAGGATATAAGGCCTTACCACGACAGTGAAGTCAGCCTTGTGCTGCAGGGCCTGCTGGGCGGCAACGAGCTGGCCCGGGCGCTTGCCAAGTTTCGTTTTCCCGGTCTGTTTCGAATTTTCCCCGGCATTTTTTCCCGCCTGGTGAATGGCATGCTGCGACGTGAACTGAAAGATGTGCGGGATGTTCGCGGGGTGCAGGTCATCATCGAAAAATACCTCGACAAGGCCATCGAAACGACGACGACCGGGCTTACCCATACCGGGCTTGACGGGCTGGATCCGGCAAAAAGCCATCTGTTCATCAGCAATCACCGGGATATCACCATGGATCCCGCACTGGTCAACTACATGCTCTATCACGAGGGCTTTGACACCGTGCAGATTGCCACCGGCGACAATCTCATGAAGCGGCCGCTGCTGGCAGATCTGATGCGGCTCAACAAAAGTTTTATCGTAAAAAGGTCCCTGCACGGCAGGGAAAAACTGAGGGCGAGTCAGCAGCTTTCGGCCTATATTCACTATTGTATTGACCATGGCCAGAGTGTCTGGATTGCACAGCGTGAAGGGCGCGCCAAGGACGGGGTCGACAAGACCGAGTCTGCCATCATCAAGATGCTGCATATGGCGGACCGGGGCGGGGCGGACGGTCTGACACTGGGTGCCTCCATGAATGCGCTCAACATCGTGCCGGTTGCGATATCCTACGAATGCGACCCCTGTGATCTCTTCAAGGCGGAGGAACTGCATGCAATAGCCACGACCGGGAAATTTGTCAAGGATGCCAACAGTGATGTCAGCAGTATTTTAAACGGCATGATTGGTAACAAGGGGCATGTGCATGTGACTTTCGGTGAGCCCTTGACCTTTACTGAGGACGCCAGTGCCGAAATCGTTGCCGAGACTATCGACGCCCAGATAAATGCCAACTACAAATTGCATCCGATCAATTATTTTGCGCTGGAAAAAATTCGTGGTGACCGGCTTGATCTTGCCCGTCTGGGTGAAATCCTGGCCGTGGATGAGGCGCAACTGCTCCGTAAACAGCAGGAATGCATGCGTCGTGTCGAGGCCTGCCCGCCGGCCTGGCGGCCTTTTCTGCTGAAGATGTATGCCAATCCCCTGCTCAGGCAGATGGAGTCCGGATTTGCCCGCTACCCCGTGCTCGAGGAACCCGGGGCTAATGCGCTGTTGCCTCCGGTTGCGGGCAAGGCGTATAAAGAACAGTGAGCCGGAAAGCATCCATTGGCATGGATGGGCATCCGGACAAGTCGCTCAGCCAGGGAAAGCGGATGCCATCGGAACGCCTCAAAAAAACCATTCAGTCTCATTATTCCCGGCTGCTTGAAAACAAAAAGCTCACGGCCCGTTATGGCCAGAAGCTGATGATAGCCGAGATTTATCGCAGCATCGGAGAGGTGGAAACCGATGTTGATGGCCAGCGCAGCGCCGCGCAGCCGCCGATCTGTGTCGTGGAAGCCGGCACCGGCACCGGCAAGACCATCGCCTACCTGGTGGCGGCGCTGCCGATTGCGCAGGCACTGAACAAGAAAGTGGTGATTGCCACCGCCACCGTGGCCCTGCAGGAGCAGGTCATGTTCAAGGACCTGCCCGACCTCCAGCGGCACAGTGGCATGAAATTCAGCTACACCCTTGCCAAGGGCCGTGGCCGTTACCTGTGTCTTTCCAAACTGGATAATGTCCTGAAAGCCGACAGTAGTCAGGCGGCCATGCTGGACCTCTACGGGCTGGCGCTGGCTGACCCGGGCCAGCCGGACCCGGCCCTGTATCAGCGCATGCTGGAAGCCCTGGCGGACCAGAGCTGGCAGGGCGACCGAGACGACTGGCCACAGGTGCTGGACGAGGGGGTCTGGCGCAATGTGTCGGTGGACCACGGTCAGTGTTCCGGCAACCGCTGCTCCAACTTCAGCAACTGTTGTTTCTTCCGCAGCCGGGAGAACCTGCAGAAGGTGGATTGCATCGTGGCCAACCATGATCTGGTGTTGGCGGACCTGAACCTGGGCGGTGGTGTGATTCTGCCGGATCCGGCTGATACTCTTTATATTTTTGATGAAGCCCATCACCTGCCGGTCAAGGGCACGAGTCATTTTTCCCACTTCATCCGGCTGCGTGCCACCGGCAAATGGCTCGAACAAATTCCCCTTCTGCTGAACCGCCTGTTGAGCGATACCGGCACGAAGGGGAGTTTCCCGGCCTTGATCGAAAAAGCCGGCGGCGCAGCGCTGGCCGCCCGTGCCGCGCTCAATGAACACAATGCCTTGTTTGAACAATTTGCGGCCCAGGCCGATGCCGGCAATGGTCGTGGCGAGGTGCGGCAATATACCTTTCGGGGGGGTGTGATCCCGGATGCCATGCGGGAGCTCTGTCATCAGTTGCAACGGCTCTTTGCAGAAGTGCAGCAGAGCCTGGACAGGCTGCAGGAAAGCATCAAGAAGGCTATGGAGGGGGACAGCGGGGAATTGCCGCGGCAGCAGGCTGAAACCTGGTTTCCGGTGCTCGGCAGCACACTTACCCGGGCCCAGGCCGCGGAACAGCTCTGGCATAGTTTTGCCCGGGCCGATCCGGCCGGCAAGGCACCGCTGGCACGCTGGATGAGCTTTGCCGACACCGGCGGGGAAGTGGAAATAACCGTGTCCTCCAGCCCGGTGCTGGCCGCCGAGGCTCTGGCTGCCGGTCTCTGGAACGACTGTTTTGCGGCGATACTGACCTCGGCGACCTTGACCGCGCTGGGAAATTTTGACTTTCTCAGAATGCGTGCGGGGCTGCATGAAAAAACCTGCTACAGCCGGATTGCCAGTCCCTTCGATTATGGCAGGGCCGCCAGTATCCGGATTCCCGCCAGCGGCTTCGATCCTGCCGACGGCGAGGCGCATACCCGGGCCATCCGCACGATCCTGCCGGTGATACTCGAACCCGGCGAAGCCTCACTGGTACTGTTCAGTTCCCGGCGTCAATTGCAGGACGTGCTGGCCGGGCTCGAACCCGAACTTGCCGGCAAGGTGCTGTCCCAGGATGATTATTCCAAGCAGCAACTGCTGGACAGGCACCGGGACCGGATCGAGGCCGGGCAGGGCAGCATCATCTTCGGGCTGGCCAGTTTTACCGAAGGCATCGACCTGCCGGGGAATTATTGCCGGCATGTGGTGATTGCCAAGATTCCCTTTGCCGTACCCAATGACCCCGTGGAGGCCACGCTGGGAGAGTGGGTCAAGTCCCAGGGCAGGAATCCCTTCATGGAGATCAGCGTGCCCGAGGCCTCGATGCGCCTGATTCAGGCCACCGGCCGTCTGTTGCGCCTGGAGAGCGACACCGGGCTGATCACCATCCTGGACGAACGCCTGCTGACCCGCCGTTATGGCCAGGACATTCTGGATTCACTGCCTCCCTATCGCCGTCAGGTGTTCGAACCGAGAGGCCTGACCCGCGCAGCCTGGCGGAAGTTGAGCGCAGACAGCATTCCCCGGGATGATGACGCCGTCCTGTCGGGTTGATCCCTTCCCAATTCGATAGGCGCCCCATCATCAGGTCGATATGCCGATATAAAGCCGATATAAAGTACTCTTTCCACTCCCGAGTTTGTTAGAATTCGCCGCTGACACACAACTCAGAAACGTCAAGGAATTTTCTTATGGCCGCTTACATCGTAGCAAACTATCGTATCACCAGGCCCGAAGCCTTTCAGGCCTATCCGGCTGCCGCGTCGCCGACCTTGCAGGCTCATGGTGCCGAGGTGCTGGCCATCGACATCAACAGCGAGGTCATCGAGGGCGAGCCGGCGCCGGTGACCGTGGTACTGAAGTTCGCATCGAAGGACGCTGCGAAGGCATGGTACAACTCACCGGAATATCAGCAGGCCCTGCCTTATCGCACCGACAACAGCGAAGGTTTCATGGTGCTGCTCGACAGTTTTCAAGCGCCCGCCTGATTCTGCCCGCCCGAAGCTGAGCTCATGACCAGGAGAGCGATGCTGCCCCCGACACAGGGCGGCATCGTGCTTCCTGCCGTCCGCGCTGCCATTCAAATCCAAAAACCCACTGAAAGACCAGGACGAATACTTGACTAAAACAGTCGGATTTGAGAAAGTACGCCCCGTGAAAGGCAACAGGATTGCGTATTACCAGCCAGGCACGACAAGCAAATCTGCAGAGTGAAGGGTAGTAAACATTATGTCAGAGCACATAGACACGCTCATCAAGCGCCATTATACGGCCGGTTTCATCACCGAGATCGAATCCGATACCCTGCCGCCAGGTCTGAACGAAGACGTGGTCCGCTTTATTTCGGGCCGGAAGAATGAGCCGCAATGGATGCTGGAGTGGCGCTTGAAGGCTTATCGTGCCTGGTGCGAGATGGTCGAACCGCATTGGGCCCATGTGTCGTATCCGGCAATCGATTTCAACGCCATGTCCTATTATTCGGCGCCGAAGCGTGACGAGGACCGGCCCAAGAGCCTCGACGAGGTGGACCCGCAACTGCGTGAAACCTATGAAAAACTGGGCATTCCCCTGCATGAGCAGGCCATGCTCGCCGGCGTGGCGGTGGATGCCGTGTTTGATTCGGTCTCGGTGGCCACCACCTTCCGCAAGAAACTGTACGAAGCCGGCGTGATCTTCTGTTCCATCAGCGAGGCGCTGAAGGAATATCCCGACCTGGTCAGGCAATACCTGGGTACGGTGGTGCCACAGAAGGACAACTTCTATGCGGCCCTGAACAGCGCGGTGTTCAGCGACGGGTCCTTCGTCTACATCCCCAAGGGCGTGAAATGCCCAATGGAACTGTCC
This sequence comes from Pseudomonadales bacterium, assembly GCA_032250895.1. Taxonomy (GTDB): domain Bacteria; phylum Pseudomonadota; class Gammaproteobacteria; order Pseudomonadales; family Pseudohongiellaceae; genus JAVVEZ01. The sequence continues at coordinate 23,309 of JAVVEZ010000034.1, forward strand.
ACCTATTTCCGCATCAATGAGGCCAAGACCGGTCAGTTTGAACGAACCCTGATCGTCGCCGACGAGGGCAGCCAGGTGAGTTATCTGGAGGGCTGCACCGCGCCGATGCGCGACGAGAACCAGTTGCATGCGGCCGTGGTCGAACTGGTGGCGCTGGACAAGGCACAGATCAAATATTCCACGGTACAGAACTGGTATCCCGGCGACGAGGAAGGCAAGGGCGGCATCTACAACTTTGTCACCAAGCGTGGCGTCGCCCACACCAACGCCAGAATCTCCTGGACACAGGTGGAAACGGGCTCGGCCATCACGATGAAATATCCGAGCGTCGTGCTCAAGGGGGACAACAGCATCGGCGAGTTCTATTCGGTGGCGCTGACCAACAATTTTCAGCAGGCGGACACCGGCACCAAGATGATTCATCTGGGCAAAAACACCCGTTCCACGATCATCTCGAAGGGTATCTCCGCCGCGCGCGGTTCCAATACCTATCGCGGTCTGGTGCGGATGAATCCCGGCGCTACCGGTGCGCGCAACTACACGCGCTGCGATTCATTGCTGATCGGTGACCGCAGTGCGGCCCACACCTTCCCGTATATCGAGAGCAAGAATCCCTCGGCGATCATCGAGCATGAGGCCTCCACCTCGAAGGTCAGCGACGAGCAGTTGTTCCTGTGTCGCCAGCGTGGTATCGACGAGGAGAAGGCGGTGTCGATGATCGTCAATGGTTTCTGCAAGGAAGTCTTCAGGGAACTGCCGATGGAGTTTGCGGTGGAAGCCGGCAAGCTGCTGGAAGTGAGCCTTGAAGGCGCGGTCGGCTGAACCCGGTCCGCGCAGACTTTATTTTTAGTCAGGAGTACAGGCATCAACATGTTATCTGTCAAGAATCTTCATGCCAGCGTCGAGGGCCAGGAAATCCTGCGCGGTTTGAATCTGGAAATCGCGGCCGGCGAAGTGCACGCGATCATGGGTATCAACGGCTCGGGCAAGAGCACGCTGGGCCATGTGCTGAGCGGTCGTGAGGGCTACGAGGTCAGCGCCGGCGAAGTCCGTTTCATGGGGCAGGATCTGCTGGCCCTGGCGCCCGAAGAACGGGCCCTGGCGGGTCTATTCCTGGCGTTCCAGTATCCGGTGGAAATTCCCGGCGTCAGCAATATGGAATTTCTGAAGACCGCCGTGGATGGCATGCGCAGGCACCGTGGCCTGGACGCCCTGGATTCGGTCTCTTTCATGAAACGGGCGCGTGCAGCCAGCAAGGCCGTGAACCTGGATCAGAACTTTCTCAAGCGCGGTGTCAACGAAGGCTTTTCCGGTGGCGAAAAGAAACGCAACGAGCTGATGCAGATGATGCTGCTCGAACCACATCTGGGGATACTCGACGAAACCGATTCGGGCCTGGACATCGATGCCCTGCAGGTCGTGGCCGCAGGCATCAATGCCATGCGTGACGGCAAGCGCTCCTTCATTCTGATTACCCACTACCAGCGGCTGCTCGACTATATCGAGCCGGACCATGTCCATGTGCTGGTGGGTGGCCGCATCGTCAGGTCGGGCGACAAGTTGCTGGCCCTGGAGCTGGAAGAAAAAGGCTATGGCTGGCTGGATGGCGAGGTGGCGTGATGTCAGACTTTATCGCCGATGCACTGCATCTGAGTCCGGGCGGGGCTCCCGCGTGGCTGAATGATCTGCGCCGCAAGGGCTGGTCGAGCTGGGCCGGCAGCCGTATGCCGACGCGCAAGACCGAGGCCTGGAAATATACCCGCTTGAAGACGCTGGAGCAGGGCGCCTATCTGGCCGAGGCACAGCCGCCCGCCGCCGGGACTCTGGCAAGGGGCGCGCTGCGCCGGCAACTGCACATTGCCGACCTGGATGCCAGGCTGCTGGTTTTCGTCAATGGCTTCTACGATGCCGGCTTGTCCGATGCCGGCGCAGACGCCGACATGGAGGTGCTGCGCTTCAGTGAGGCCGACGCGGAACAGGTGGCAGTCATCCGTGCCCATCTGGGCACGGTCGCGGATCGTGAGCACTATCTGTTCACGGCGCTCAATGATATCTGGCTCCATGACGGGCTCTTCGTGCGGGTGAAGAAAAATGTCAATGCCGGCAGGCCGCTGCACGTCGTCTGGTTGACGCTGGCGCAGAACGAGGCCTTCAGTCTGGCGCAGCGTTTGCTGGTGGTCATGGAAGCCGGCAGCGAGGCCACGCTGGTGGAGCATTTTGCCAGTGATGGCGCGGTGCAGAACAGCTTTACCAATGGCGTCACCGAGTTGGTGCTCGAGGCCAATGCCAGCCTCTGTCATTATCGTCTGCATCTGGAAGAAGAGCACGCCCTGCACATTGGTGGCATGCATGCCACCCTGGGTCGTGATGCCAGGCTGAACAGCTTTCATCTGGGTCTGGGTTCGACGCTCAAGCGTCTGGATGTGGTGGTCAGGCATGATGGCGAGGGCGCCCACTGCGACCTCAACGGTGTCTATCTGCCGCGGCATCAGCAACATATCGACTACCATACCTGCATCGAGCACGCACAGCCGCATGGCAGCAGCTCGGAAGCCTTTCGTGGCATCATCAGCGACAGTGCCCGCGCCGTGTTCAACGGGCGCATTCATATTCATCCACAGGCACAGAAGACGCTGGCCGAACTGTCCAACAAGAACCTGCTGACCAGTGACAAGGCGGAAGTGGATACCAAGCCGGAGCTGGAAATTTACGCCGACGATGTCAAGTGTGCCCACGGTGCGACAGTGGCGCAGCTCGACAGCAACGCACTCTATTATTTGCGCAGCCGGGGCATCGCCGGCAGGGATGCGACCATGATGCTCAGCTTTGGCTTCATCAACGAGCTCATCGATAAATTGCAGCATGCGGCGGTGGGTGATTATCTGCGCCCACTGCTGAGCGCGCTGTTCGCGGAACAGAGAACGCAGGTAGAACATCAGTTTGAACGGCAGACAGCACAGACAGGATCAGGACAGGAAGGATGAGCGGCGTGATGACAGTGGCAGGCAGGCTCAGGCAGAGCGGATTCGACGTGGACACGGTGCGCAGGGATTTCCCGATACTGCAGCAGCTGGTCAACGGGCATCCGCTGGTGTATCTGGACAATGCGGCGACCACGCAGAAACCCGACGCGGTGATCGAGGCCATCAGCCATTATTACCGCAGCTACAATGCCAACGTGCATCGCGGCATTCATAGTCTGTCGGAGAAGGCCACGGCAGCCATGGAAGACGCACGCCAGTCGCTGGCGGTCTTCATCAACAGCCCCGGCCCCGAGCAGGTGCTGTGGACCCGGGGCACCACCGAGGGTGTCAACCTGGTGGCTTGCAGCTGGGGCCGCAGCAATCTGGGCCCGGGCGACAGAGTGCTGATTCCGGTGCTGGAGCACCATTCCAGCATCGTGCCCTGGCAATTGGCGGCGCAAGCCACTGATGCCGAGGTCGTGCCGATTCCAGTGACATCACGTGGCGAGATCGACATGGGCGCGCTGGAAGCTTTGCTGGATGAGCGGGTGAAGATGCTCGTCGTCAGCCAGGTCTCCAATGCGCTGGGCACGGTGAACCCGGTGGCCGAGATTGTGGCAAAAGCCCATGAGGTGGGCGCCCTGGTATTGATCGACGGTGCCCAGGCCGTGGCCCATATGCCCATCGATGTGCAGGCGCTGGATGCTGATTTTTATGCCTTTTCCGGGCACAAGATGTTCGGACCGACCGGCATTGGTGTGCTGTGGGGACGTCGCGAACTGCTGGAGGCGATGCCGCCCTGGCAGGGCGGTGGGGAAATGATCGAGCAGGTCAGCTTTGCTGGCAGCAGCTATCAGGGCCTGCCCTTCCGCTTTGAAGCCGGCACACCGGATATCGCCGGTGCCATCGGTCTGATGGCGGCGGTGGCTTATCTGGGGCATCTGGACCGGGTGGCGGTGGCGGCCCACGAGGCCGATCTGCTTGACTATGCGGTGGCAAAAGGCGAGGCCTTCGAGGGTCTGAGGCGTGTCGGCGAGGCTGACAAGGTGGCTGGGGTATTCAGTTTTCTGCTCGAGGGTGCACCGGCTTCCGATGTCGGCATGCTGCTCGACCAGCAGGGTATCGCCGTGCGTACCGGCCACCATTGCGCCCAGCCGATCATGGCGCAATACGGCATTGCCGGTACCATCCGGGCCTCGTTCGCGCTGTACAATACCCGCGCGGAAATCGATCGCTTGTTCGAGGGCCTGGAGAAGGCCCGGCGGATGTTGCTGTAGCAGATGTCGACTCCAATACATGAAAGGCAGGACAGGCCAGATAGGTGAGCCAATATGACAGTACAAAATTTTGATCCGAACAAGACCATTACCATCACGCCCGCCGCCGCCGCTCATTTCAGGGAGCAGCTGCAGCACAAGGGTGCTGCGGGCGTGCGCATCGGCCTCAAGAAAAGTGGCTGCACCGGTTTCAAGTATGTCATCGAGGAAAGCGCTGCGCCCCACGCGAATGATCTCGTGCTGACATTGGCCAACGGCGTGGCGGTCTACTTCAGTCCGGCGGATGCCGCCTCTTTGCGCGGCATGGAAATCGACTATACCCAGCAAGGGCTGAATCGTACCCTGAAGATCGAGAATCCGAACGTGACCAGCCAGTGCGGCTGCGGCGAAAGTTTCGACGTCAAACCCCGGGAATAGGCGAATCGTGATGAGTCAGGAACGCAGTATCATTCATGTCGAGCGTGATTGTCCGGGGCGGCTGGTGCCCGTCGGTGATCCGGTGACGATTCCGGCTGGATCTTTCGTCACCGTCGTACAGTCGCTGGGTGGCAACTATACCGTTGTCTATCGCGGCAATATGGTGCGTGTCGATGGCATCGACGCGGATGCCCTGGGACAGAAGAAACTGGAGCTGACTTTTGCCGATCCCGGTGCCGGTCGCATCGACGAAGCCCAGGTCTGGCAGGCGCTCGAGACCGTGTATGACCCGGAGATTCCTGTCAACCTGAGAAGTCTTGGCCTGATTTACGGCCTGGCCATCGACCAGGCCAGCGGCCGGGTCGACATCACCATGACCCTGACAGCTCCCGGCTGCGGCATGGGGCCGGTGCTGGTCGGTGATGTCGAGCAGCGGGTACGGCAGGTGCCGAATGTGCAGCAGGTCTGCATCGAACTGGTCTTCGATCCTCCCTGGAGCCGTGAGATGATGTCCGAAGAAGCCCAGCTGGAAACGGGCATGTATTCATGAGAGCGCAAGCGAATGTCCGTCATGACATGCGATAAAGACAGAGTGAGCCTGGATCTATCATGGCCCAATCCCTGAGCATCGATACAGGCCCCTTCGGGAGTGATATCCGCGGCGGGGATATCAAGGATGCCCTGTCATTTTTCGACAGTTGGGAAGAACGCTACCAATACATCATCGATCTGGGCAGAGAAGTGCCGCCGATGGCTGTCGCGAAGAAGACCGATGAGCATATCGTCCGTGGCTGCCAGAGCCAGGTGTGGCTGGACAGCGTGCAGGAAGACGGCCGCTTGTGGTTTGAAGTGGACAGCGACGCCTTCATCGTCAAGGGACTGCTGGGGGTCATACTGGCTGCCTACAACGGCAAGACACCGGCAGAGATCCTCGCCTTCGACATCGAGAGCTATTTCGATGAGCTGGATCTGATCCGTCATCTCAGCACCACCCGTGGTAACGGCCTGCGTGCGCTGGTTCAGAAAATTCAGGCGGAGGCGCGCAAGGCCTCTGAAAAGGGAAAATAGCTGTTACCCCTGTCTCTTCAGAGGAAACCGCAGCAGGGCAGCCGCCCGCTGCCGGGAAAAAGTGGCTATTGTCGCAATTCATCAGGAAACAGCCGGTCTTGAATGTAAACCAGCCAGGCGCTGAAAGGCCTGGAAAACAGGGTGGAAGGCCGATGATGACAAGGATAAAAAAACCTTGGTTTGGTGAACTGCTGATACCTTTGGCCTGGTTTTTTTCAGGCCTGCCATTGCAGGCGCAAGAGCCGTCCGTTGCCGATGGAGAAACCCTGTCAGGCCGCCTTCCGGAAGAAATCACGGTGACCGGACAGGCCAGTGTGAGGAATCTGCGGAATCGGGTCGATGTGGCGGAAGATCGGATGTACGCGCTGTTCAATGAGCTCAATGACGATGATTTATACGATTTCCATTGCATCCGTGAAGCCCGGATCGGCACCCGGCTCCAACAGAAAGTCTGCCGTCCCCGGTACATGGATGAAGTGGGTTCCGAGGACAGCTATGCTTTTCTTCAGGGCAGGCAGTTCGTCAATGCCAATTCCCGGGCGAGCTACTACAACAATCTGCTGCAGGAAAAATTCAAGAGTCTGATGCTGGAAAGCCCGGAATTCTATCGGCAGGTGCTGGAGCTGGACGCGCTCAACCAGGCGTTGGCAGAGAGGCAGCGCAGCCGTCCCGATGACGACGAAAATGATTGAACTGGCCGCTGCTCCGAGGTTTTTAAAAGGCAGTGATTCTAAAACCAGCCGCGACGGCGGAAAAAGGCCAGCATACCAAGCGCGATCGTAATCATCACCCCCCATACCAGTGGATAGCCGAGCGGCGAGGAGAGTTCGGGCATGCTCAGCGGGCCGGCACTGCGGTCGAAGTTCATGCCATAAACCCCGACGATGAAGGTGAGGGGTATGAAAATGGTCGCAATCACGGTCAATACCCGCATGATGTCATTCATGCGGTTGCTGATGCTGGACAGGTAGATATCCAGCATGCTGGCGGTCATGTCGCGATAGGTTTCCAGCAGGTCCATCACCTGAATGGTATGGTCGTAGCAATCGCGCAGGTAGATATGGGTTTTGGGCTGGACCAGGCCATTATCATCCCGCAAGAGCTGGTTGATCACTTCACGCTGCGGCCACAACATGCGCCGCAATAAAATAAGCTCACGTTTGAAGACATGAATTTTTTCCAGCGTTGCGTGATCTGCGGTCTCGAGAATCTGTATTTCCAGCTCCTCCAGTTGCGTACCAAAACTTTCCAGGATCGGAAAACCCTGGTCCACCACCACATCCAGCAGGCTGTATAAAAGAAAGTCCACCCCGTGGCTGCGCAGGCGACTGCCCTTGTCATGCAGGCGTTTGACGATGGGCTCGAAGGGCGCAAAATCGCCTTCGCAGAAACTCACCAGAAAGGAGTTGCTGACAAACACACTGACCTGCTGGACATCGACAATGTCTGCCATCATCAAGGGCAGGCCCATGACAATGAACAGTTGGTCGTCGAAGGCTTCGACCTTGGGCCGCTGCCCCTTGTTGAGGATATCTTCCAGGGCCAGGGAATGCAGGTGAAAGGTCGCCGCAAGCTCCTGCAAGGCCTCGGCGGTGGCTTGACCCTGAACATGGACCCAGGTCACGCTGGCATTCTGCAAATAAGGCCTGCATGCCGAGGCGTTCACATGCTCGTGAATGGTGAGTTCGCCGGCACTGTAATCGATCAGCCGGATATCCAGATCGGCCATGGTATCGCCCGGCGCCGCAATCAGAGTGCCTGCCGGGGTGCCGGGCGGATGGTAGCGTTTCGTAAAAAAAGCCATGCCTCTCCTGGACTGCAAGTGCGCTTAAATAATTTTTTTCTGCTTCAGGTAAGCGATTATTTCCTTGCCGCTGACTTCGGGCGAGGGTTCGGGAGCGATAACGATTTCGGGTCGTTCCGGTTTTTCATAGGGAGAACTGATGCCGGTGAAATTCTTGATTTCGCCACGCCGGGCCTTGGCATAGAGTTGTTTGGCATCCCTGGTCTCACAGAGTGCCAGCGGCGTATCGACAAAAACTTCGATGAAGGGCAGTCCGGCCTTGTGATGGATGGCGCGTACCAGATCTCTGTCCTGCTGGAAGGGGGAAATGAAACTGGACAGGACAATCAGGCCGGCATCGGCGAACAGGCAGGAGACTTCGCCCACCCGGCGGATATTTTCCGTGCGGTCAGCCTCGGAAAAACCCAGGTTGCTGTTCAGGCCATGGCGGATATTGTCGCCATCGAGCACATAGGTCTTGTGACCTGACTGACTGAGCAGGTGCTCGATCGCAAAGGCGAGGGTACTTTTGCCGGCACCGCTGAGGCCGGTAAACCACAGTGTGGCGCCGTGCTGTTTCAGTAGGTCAAAGCGCTGCTGGCGGCTGACCCGGCCATGTTGCCAGACCAGGTTTCGGGGATTGTTGCTCTTTGCCATGATGTCATCCGCAGTAAATAATTGCCGCACGTCGAAAAGCCCCGTTTTCAACAGCCCGATGGCACGGCATTTTACCCTTGTTTGACGAAATAAAGTAAACTTGTGCGCTACCCGGTGCTGCTGATGGAACCTGCGCTTGACGACTTCCATACAGATGCTCAATCAGGGCATCCAATTCCTGCAACAAGATGATCTGCCCAGAGCCGAGGCCTTGTTCATGGCAATTCTGGACAGCAATGCGCATGATCCGGAATGTCTGCACATCCTGGGTGTCCTGCGCTTGCGGCAGCAGCGCCTGGAGGAGGCGTTGCGCTTGCTGGAGCAGGCAGTGGCCCTGGATGTCGGCAACAGTCTGTTCATCGGCAATCTGGTCAGCCTGCTGATTACGCTGGAACGCTATCAGGAGGCGCAAGGATTCTGTGACAGAATTTTGGCCGCCGATGCCGCCTACAGCCCGGTTTATCATCATTTGGCCACTCTCGCTTTTTGCCAGGGCGACATGGAAAGAGCTGAAGTGCTGGCTCTGGAGGCCATCGGCAAGGGCAGCAGCGGCCCCCAGACACGATTCCTGCTGGCCCAGATATTCCATCAGCAGGGAAAGTGGCAACAGGCTGCAGAAGCTTATCAGCACTGTCTGTCCGATGCCGACAACGGTCTTCAGATAAAACTGAACCTGGCCGATGTTTATGCCCGCTCTGGCAACCTGGGCGCAGCCTTTGAATGTTACCATGTGATTCTTGCCGATTTTCCTGAGTGTGCCGATGCCTGCTATGGGCTGGCGGTTGTGCACCAGAAACAGGGCGATTTTGACCAGGCCATTGATTATTATCGCCAGGCACAGCGTTTCAAACCGGATTCGGCGGATATCAGCAACGGTATCGGCAGCCTTTATCAGTCGCGTGGTGAATTGCAGAAGGCTCTCGGTTTTTTTTACCTGGCCCTGAAAAAAGATACCAGGCACCAGGCAGCCTTGTTCAACCAGGCGCTCAGTCTCAGGGGCCTGGGCCACCTGGTGGACGCGGTCAGTTCGCTGACGACTTTGCTGGACATCAACCCGCTCCATATCCAGGCGCTGCTGTGCCTTGGGCTTTGCCAGCAGGAACTGGGGGATGTGCCTGCCGCGCGAGGTCATTATGCGCGAGTCCTGGCCAGTGAACCCGATAACGCCTTCGCGCTGCATATGTCGGATGCCCTCGACGGACTCAGTCCGGAGCGGGCGCCGTCACAATTTGTCAGTACCTTGTTTGATGGTTATGCCGACAGTTACGAGCGGCATCTGTTGGGCACATTGGAATTTCAGACCCCGGCGTTGATCGCGCAGTTGCTGCGTGATGCTGCCGGTCATCGTCTCCCCTTCGCAGAAGCCCTGGACCTGGGCTGTGGCACCGGCCTGATGGCGCAGGCACTCGGCCCCATGGTGGCTGTCATCGACGGTGTGGACCTGTCACCCCGGATGCTTGAACAGGCCGCCCGCAAAGTGCGCTATCGGCAGCTCAACTGTCTGGATATCGAGACCTGTTGCACCCGGCAGGATTTGCTGTATGACTGTTGTCTTGCCAGCGATGTGCTTATTTATACTGGAGATTTGACGAAAGTTTTTGCCGGTGTCAACGCCGTACTGAAGCCTGGGGGGCTGTTTGTCTTCAGCACGGAAAGCGATCGGAATGGAGATCAGTACCGCTTGTGTGAAAGTGGACGTTATGCCCATGCGAACGCCTATATCCAGCGTCTGAGTCAGATGCATGGTTTTAGCCTGGAGGCGTCCTCCGAGGTGTCCTTGCGCAA
>JAVVEZ010000132.1:0-6038 GCA_032250895.1 Pseudomonadales bacterium
CCGATGCCATTCTGGAAATTGCCGCCGTCATCCTGGGCATGGATGACAAGCAAACGCTGATGCCGGAGGCTACCCACTTTTACCGTGTGAAACCCTTCAAAGGCGCCAACCTCGAAGCCGCCGCACTCAAGTTTACCGGCATCGATCCTCATCATCCGCTACGCATCGCGCACCCGGAAGAAGAGGTGTTCAAGGACATGTTCAGCCACATTCGCCACAAAATGAAAAATGAGGGTTGCACCCGGGCAATCCTGGTGGGTCACAATGCCCACTTCGATCATGGCTTTGTGAATGCGGCGGCCGAGCGTCACGGCATCAAGCGCAATCCCTTTCATCCCTTCTCCAGCCTCGATACCGCCTCCATCAGTGCCGTCGGTCTCGGCCAGACGGTGCTGGCACGGGCCTGCGAAAGCGCCGGCATAGCCTTCGACCCCAATGCGGCTCACTCGGCCCGCTACGATGCAGAAAAAACCGCCGAACTGTTCTGTCATATCGTCAACCGCTGGCGCGATCTGGGCGGCTTTCCTCTGTAAACTTCGGCGCCAGTCTTCTGTTGCTTGACTTCCATCAAGCCTGAAGGCTAAGGTGCATCTGTCTTTATGTTTTCAGCCATCAGCCCTGCTAGAATCGTCCTGTCAGAACCTTATCATCAATCAGTCCCCCGGAGGATAGTCCATGACTCAGAAGGAAGAACTGCTGGTCGTCATCGAGCCAAGCCAGGAAAATCACATTGCCCTCGAGCGCGCCATTCTCACTTCAAGACTGCGCGAAGTGAAGCCGGTGCTGCATCTGTTTATTGGTGTGGATGCCGAGAGTACCGACCTGAAAGCCAGAAATGCCAATCTGTTCCGGGACAACAAGTGGCTGGAAAATCTCCTCAAACCGATTGAAGAGGAAGGTCTGGAATATACCTATGAATTTTCCTGGTCCATCGAATGGGCCGAAGCCTTGCTGATCAACGCCGACCGGGTGCATCCCGACCTGATTTTGATTCCCGACTATGAGGCCGGCATCAGACGCTCCCTCTTCAGTGATTCCAAATGGGCCATTCTGCGTCGTTCGGCCTGCCCGGTGATGATCGTCAGGCCCGGTGCCAGCAGCCACCGCAAACGGATCCTGGCCGCTATCAATGTCCAGAATGAAGACCCCAAATATGTGGAGCTGAACGAAAAGATCATCAGCAAGAGCCTGCAGGTCGCCAAGCTCTACAAGGCGGAATTGTTTGTGGTCAACGCCTATTCCGACAGTCTGAATTATCCCAACCGGGAAAAGATCATGGCGCGCACCGCTTTGCCCTCCAAGAATGTCCACGCCGAACAGGGTGACACTGCCGATATCATCGCAGAGTACGCCAACCGCATAAAAGCCGATCTGGTGGTCATGGGAACCATGGCCCGAAAGGGCGCGCTGTCCCTGATGCGCGGCAATACCTCCGAGCGCCTGTTGAACCGGATCAAACAGGATGTGATTACCTGTTCCTGACACATCGACTTTCATAAGCACTGCATCCCCGCCTGCGCGGGGATGGCGGTATGTACGGGCAGAAAATATTATTTTTTTGCCAGGCAGCCCTTCAGTTTTTGAATCAATGTTTCTATATGTTCTGCGCTGATGATCAGCGGCGGCATCAGACGGATGGATTTTTCCTGAGGCGCATTGATCAGCAGGGACTCGTCCCGGCACCAGTTGACAATGTCCTCTCCCTTCGACTTCTGCAGATCAAAGGCCACCAGCAGACCCAGCCCACGAATATTCTCCACTTCATGGGTTTTTGCCAGCCCGGCCAGTTCCTGTTTCAGAAATTCACCCATTTTGTGACAGTGATCGACCAGGCCGGTGTCCAGCAGCTCCCGCAGCACGGCCAGGCCGACAGCCATGGCCAGGGGCTGCCCGGTATAGGTTCCGCCCTGATCTCCGGCTTCGAAGATATCGAGCTTTTCCTTGACCAGCATTGCCGACAACGGATAACCACCACCGATGCCCTTGCCGAGAGTCATGATGTCCGGCTCGATGCCATAATGTTGATACCCGAACAGCTTGCCGGTCCTGCCCATGCCGGTCTGCACCTCATCCAGAATCAGCAGAATATCATGCTCATCACACAGGGCACGCAAGGCCTGCATGAACCCGGACGTGGCGACATTCACTCCACCCTCACCCTGTACCGGCTCCAGCATGATCGCACAGGTGTCCTTGCTGACCAGTTTTCTGAAACTGTCGATATCATTGAACTGCGCCTTCTGGAACCCGGGCAGTCTTGAACCAAACAGGGTCTCCCACTGGGGCTTGCCGGTAGCAGCCATGGTTACCAGGGTTCGGCCATGAAAACTTTTCTGGGTGGTGATGATGTCGGTGGCGCCGTTTTTCTGCTTGATCCCATACTTGCGGGCCAGCTTGATGGCGCCTTCGTTGGCCTCAGCCCCGGTGGACATGAAGAATACGCGATCGAGGCAAGTGTTTTTTACCAAAAGTTCCGCATATTCGAGCATTGGCACATTATAGAAAGACGGGCTGCCATTGATGAGGGCCTGAGCCTGGCTGTGCAGGGCATCGATCAGCACCTGGGGGGAATGTCCCAGACAGTTCACGGCCCAGCCGCCAATGAAATCGAGGTATTGATTGCCCTCGGTATCCCACAGATGCATGCCCTTGCCCCGCGCCATGATGATGTCCGGTCGGCTGGTCACCTTCAGTAATACGGAATCTGCAATAGCCAGAAGTTGTTGTGTGTGCATGCCGGGATCCTGATAAAAATAATGCAGCCGAATATTTTAGACCATCGCTTTGTTGAAAAATACTGTTTCAAGTCGAACGCAGGCGCCGCTCTGCCACAATATTGATCAGATTGCCGCCGAACATGACGGCGGCCCCCAGCAGGACTATCCAGGCCATGCTTTCATTGTAGAAAACATAACCGACCATGGCCGCCAATGGCAGGCGCAGAAAATCCATGGGCACCACCACCATGGCATCGGCCTGGGCGAAGGCCTTGGCCATGCAGAAATGGGCCGAGATGGACACCAGAGCCATGGTCACTATCCAGGGCCACATCTGCGCGGAGGGTGTCACCCAGTTCAATAACGCAGGAATCGCGCTCAACAGCAGATGGATGACCGTCATGTAAAAAATGATGCTGAGCGCCGAATGTCTTCCCACCAGCTTCTTGGTCAGTATATGCGCGAGTGCAAAGGCCACCGCACTCCCGAGTACCACCAGGGTGGCCGGCCGGATTTCCACGAACCCGGGACGCACGATCAGCAGGACCCCAATCATGCCCAGCACCAATGCCACCAGACGATAGCGGGTGATTTTTTCTCCCAGCACCACGGCGGCAATGAGCGTTGCCCAGATGGGCGTGGTAAATTCCAATGCAAACACTTCCGCCAGTGAAATATGGGCAATGCCATAAATCCAGGCATATTGTCCGCACAAATGGGCAACATTGCGGCTCAGGTGGGTGCCAAACTGTTCGGTGCGCAACTGACGCCAGCCCAGACGGGGCAGCAACGCCAGGACCAGGCCAAGACTCACCACACTGCGCAGGAAGAGGATCTCAATGGTGCTGAGTTCCACTGACATCTCCCTGGCCGAAACGGCCAGCAGCACCAGCGACAGCAGGGCTCCCAGCATCCAGACACTGGCCAGCAGTACCGGGGAGCCCAGTACCCTGGCGTTAAGTGTTTTTATCATGGGACATGACACTAGTGTTTTTTGGGCTGCCTTTATACATTATTTGCGCCAGCAAACATACGGCAATCTGCTCTGGACACCGCCAAAAAAGGATAAATTCGCCATCTTAATTGTTGACAATGATTCTCATTCGGTTTATTGTTCGCGCCTGTTAGTACCTTTAACCAATACCTGAAGACTGCCCTTATGTATGTTTGCCTCTGCAAAGCTGTCACTGACCGCCAGATACGCGACACCGTCAATGGTGGGGCCTGCACGTTTTCAGACGTCCGCAAGGTATTGGGTGTGGCCACACAGTGCGGCAGGTGCTCACAGAACGCCAAGGCCATCGTCAGAACCGCCGTCAGAAAAAATCCTGTCGAAGCCTCGAGCTGAGCTTTCATCTGAAGCGCTGCCCGCCATCTTTGTGACTCGGCCGACTGGACAAATTTTCCCCCGACAGCCACAATGACAACCCTGGTCACTACAGGAAAAGCGTCTTGCCAAAGACCTTGGCGCCTTGAAAAACAAACTGAAGACGCCAGATCGGCTATTCCAGCAATTCAACCTTAAATACCTCCCAGGAGATCTCAATGAGTGCATTTGTTTGTCAAAAAGCCCCGGACTTCACGGCCGCCGCTGTCATGCCTGACGGCTCCATCAAGGAAAATTTCAAATTGTCCGACTATGCCGGCCAATATGTCGTGCTGTTTTTCTACCCCCTGGACTTCACCTTCGTCTGTCCCTCCGAAATTCTCGCCCACAACAGTCGTGCCCAGGCCCTGAAAGATCGCGGTGTTCAGATTATCGGCGTTTCCATCGATTCCCAGTTCACCCATTCCGCCTGGCGCAACACGGCGGTAGATAACGGCGGGATTGGAAAAATCGCTATCCCGCTGGTGGCCGATGTGAAGCACGAGATCGTCAAGGCCTATGGCGTTGAACATCCTGAAGCCGGCGTGGCCCTGCGTGGCTCCTTCCTGATTGACCGCGAAGGCGTCATTCAGCATATGACCATCAACAACCTGCCCCTGGGCCGCAACATCGATGAAATGGTGCGCATGGTTGATGCACTGCAGTTTACCGAAGAACATGGTGAAGTCTGTCCGGCCGGCTGGAACAAGGGAGACGAGGGCATGAAACCCTCTGCTGAAGGTGTCGCATCCTACCTGAGCACGCACGCCAACGAGCTCTGAGCCAGCGTTCCCGCAGCGACAGGGATTCGCTTCGGGACGCCCAGGAGTCTGTCGGACCCAGGATGCTTCCACTCGGCTCTGGCATCCTGCTTCGCTCTACCTCCTGCATCCATGCAGTCGTGCAGGCGGCGGGAAATCGCCGCCTGCACGGGGATCGCGGGTTATTCGGAACTTCCCGGGTTCTGACTACAGCTGTGACTGCAGATAGTTGGGCAGGCCGATTTTCTTGATCAGGCCCAACTGCTGTTCCAGCCAGAAGGCGTGATCCTTCTCGGTGTCATCGAGCAGGCCCTGCAGAATCTGCCGGCTTACAAAATCCTGCTCGCTTTCACACAGGGCCATACTCTCTTTCAGCATGGCGACCACCTCGTATTCCACCTTGAGGTCATTTTCCAGCATGGCCGGCACATCCTTCCCCACATGAATGGCACTGCGGGTGCTCATATCCGGCACCCCTTCCAGGAACAGAATGCGTTCGATCAGCGCAGAGGCGTGGTCCTTCTCATCATTGAATTCGTGGTCGATTCTTTCATGGAGCTTATGCAGCCCCCAGTCCAGGTACATCCGCGAATGGATGAAGTACTGGTCCATCGCTGCCAACTCATTGGCCAACAGGGCATTGAGCGCCGCAGTGATTTTGCTGTTGCCTTTCATGATCAATCTCCTGCGACGACCTGCGCCGCCAGATAGTTTTCAAGCCCCATGTGGGTGATCTGGTAGTGCTGGGTTTCAATCCAGTCCAGATGTTCCTCTTCTGCGTCCAGAATAGCCACCAGCAACTCGCGGCTGACAAAGTCCTGCGCCTGCTCACAGGTGACTATCGCCGCTTTCAGCAAACTGGTCTGCTCTTCTTCAAGCTGCCGGTTGCAATCCAGAATTTCAGCCGTGTCTTCACCAATGCGCAAGGCCCCCAGCATCTGCAGATTGGGCAGGGCCTCCAGAAAAAGAATACGCTCGATCAGGCTGTCCGACTGCTTCATGTCCAGGATGGATTTCCTGTACATGACTTTGTCGAGCGCAATCAAACCCCAGTTTTTACAGATGCGGGCATGAAGGAAATACTGGTTGATGGAGGTCAACTCGGCAGTCAGGACCTGATTGAGCAAGCGAACCACCGGGGTTTGACCCTTCATGACGACCTCGTTGCAAGTGAATTGTATGAGAACCTTAGGC
>JAVVEZ010000133.1:0-4655 GCA_032250895.1 Pseudomonadales bacterium
ATCCGCGGGGTTCAGAGACTCGTCGTGACTACAGATCGCAAGAACTTCAGACTAACCGCTCGGCGCTCTCGTAAGAGTTCATTTATCGATTGCCGTGATACACCGAGGGCATCTGCCAAGGCAGAAACGCTCAGTTCATAGTCCGGCATGAAATCCTCACGCAACATTTCTCCTGGGTGAGTAGATTTTCGTTTAATCCCAGTATTACTTAGGGCCATATCTATTACCTCTGCTTAATGGTAATCGCAGACCTGCACATCAAAAGCATCACCATCGTCGAACCGGAAACAGATTCGCCACTGATCATTAATCGCTATGGCGTGCTGCCCTTCACGATCATCGGTCAGCTTATGCAGCTTGTTCCCTGGCGGAACCTTACGGTTTCGACATCATCTCTATGCTTTCGATGCTTCATCGGCGATTCACTTTCGTTCGTCTCGGTACAACTCACCTGGCGGGTCTTTCCTGCCTTTCCCGTCAACGCCCACCTCGGCTCTTGACCGCAGCAGCTTGACGACAGTTTGACACCTCCTCCTGAAAGGCGATGCCGAGTGGCCTTCCCTCATCTCTGGAACAGCATGCAATCTTCGACTTCCCTGTTCACGGACTGCTTCGTGGCACACTGCAAAAGGCATGACACTATGATTTTATCCGTCGGTAGGACGTTGTTATGCGGCGCTGAGCTTAATTTTCTGGACATTGCGCAATTCCACCTTTTGCTCTGCATGCCACAGATCATAATTTGCTTGCATGGCGAGCCAGCTTTCCGGGCTGCGGCCTAGCGCCTTAGACAGGCGCAATGCCATCTCGGGGCTGACGCCGCTCTGTAACTTGAGAATTCTGTTTAGAGTGGACGCAGCGACATTCAACTGCTCCGCCAAGTACCGGCAGCTTAAACCGTAAGGTTCCATGTACGTGTCCCAAATGAACTCGCCTGGGTGCGGAGGGTTATGCATAGCCATTAGTGGTAATCCTCATAATTCAGCAGATACACATTGCCATCGACGAATTCAAAGGTAAGACGCCAATTGCCGCTTACCGATATTGCCCATGTGCCTTTGCGATCCCCCTTGAGAGGGTGCAGTTTGTAGCCGGGAATATCCAAGTCGTCTATTTCAGTGGCAGTATCCAAGGCCGCCAGTTGCATCCGTATTTTTTCGGCATGCTTTGACTGGATGCCCCTCGTGCTCCCTGTCTCGTAGTACAGGCGCAGTCCCTTGTGCTGAAACGACTTGATCATGGCGCACAGTGTAGCGCGTCACGCAACACGCTGGCAAGCCGCATAACGAGGCTGTAGAAAAACTTCCAGCGTTCAGTATCAAAAAATTGGGACGCGCTCCTACGTGAAATCCAGCCGATTTACCAAAACGCTCGCATTTGAGGCTGGTTTGTAGCGCAGCGGAAAACCAGTCCGACAACATGCGTTTGTGTGCTCGTCATGACTCATATCCCAATGCGGGCATATATTGAATATGCCGTTGATTTGGTGGGCTTATCTGAAGTTTCCTGGGTTGCTCCAGAAATCAAAGCCCTGATGATTACATTTCTTTCTTGACACCTCGGGAAGCAAAAAGGGACATCCACTATCGGATTTCTCCGCTTGGCTTTCGATCCCATCCCGGGTGATTCGGCGTTGGTGCAATGGTGGACTGGGCCACTCAGCTCAGAAGCGGTTTATAGGCAACAAACCTGAAGCCGGAGGTCAGGGCAGTGGGGCGGGAGCTCCGGGGGCTTCTGAGGGCAGGACGCCCGAAGAGAGCCTTCAGGGATGAACTCGTAGCGTCCCCCGGAGATCCTGCGCCACTGCCCGGGCCCTTTATTGAATCTGCATGACACAAGGCCAGATCCCCGCTACCAGGCACTGCGTTGAATCTGCATGACACAAGGTTGCCTGACTGGTAGACCGGGGTCCAGTAAACCAACTGACCGGATTTTCGGAACCGCCCCTTACACTAAACTCTCACCTCGGCGATATTCAGGGCCGGGATGTTTTTCGCGTTTTCCGCCGCCTGCATGAAGGATTTGATCTCGTTGAAGTTCAGGTAGCGGTAGATTTCGCCGGACAGAGTATCGAGCTGCTGCATGTAGGCCATGTATTCTTCCAGATTCGGGATTCTGCCCAGGATGGAACAGACGGCTGCCAGCTCCGAGGAGGCCAGGAAGACATTGGCGCCATCGCCGAGACGATTGGGGAAGTTGCGGGTCGAGGTCGACACCACTGTCGATTTCGGTGCCACCCGGGCCTGATTGCCCATGCACAGCGAGCAGCCGGGCATCTCGGTCCTGGCGCCGGCAGTGCCGAAGGTGGCATAAACGCCTTCTTCCGTCAGCTGATGCTGATCCATCTTGGTGGGCGGTGAAATCCAGAGCCGGGTGGGGATGCTGCCCTTGTGCTGCTCCAGGACCTTGGCGGCAGCCCGGAAATGCCCGATGTTGGTCATGCAGGAACCGATGAACACCTCGTCGATCCTGGTGCCGGCCACTTCAGAGAGTGGCTTGATATCGTCGGGGTCATTGGGGCAGGCGAGCAGGGGTTCCTTGATGTCATCGAGGTTGATTTCAATGATTTTCCTGTACTCGGCGTCGGCATCCGGTTCCAGCAGCACCGGATTCGCCAGCCACTGCTCCATGGCCTGGGCGCGGCGTTCCAGGGTCCGGGCATCGCCATAGCCTTCGGAGATCATCCAGCGCAGCAAGGTGATATTGGATTTGAGGTATTCGATCACCGGCTCCTTGCCCAGACGGATGGTGCATCCCCCGGCAGAGCGTTCGGCGGAGGCATCGGAGAGTTCAAAGGCCTGCTCCACCTTGAGATCAGGCAGGCCTTCTATTTCCAGCACCCGCCCGGAGTAGATGTTTTTCTTGCCCTTCTTCTCCACGGTCAGATCGCCGGATTGGATCGCCGCATAGGGAATGGCATTGACCAGATCCCGCAGCGTGATGCCCGGCTGCATCTTGCCCTTGAAACGCACCAGAACCGATTCGGGCATGTCCAGCGGTATCACGCCGGTGGCGGCGGCAAAGGCCACCAGTCCGGATCCGGCGGGGAAGGAGATCCCAATGGGGAAGCGGGTATGGGAGTCGCCGCCGGTGCCCACCGTATCCGGTAACAGCATGCGGTTGAGCCAGGAGTGGATGATGCCGTCGCCCGGGCGCAGCGCAACGCCGCCGCGGGTCTGGATGAAATCCGGCAGGCTGTGCTGGGTGGCGATGTCGACGGGTTTGGGATAGGCGGCCGTGTGGCAGAAGGACTGCATCACCAGATCGGAACTGAAGCCCAGACAGGCCAGGTCCTTCAGTTCATCCCGGGTCATGGGGCCGGTGGTGTCCTGTGAACCGACCGTGGTCATTTTGGGTTCACAGTAGGTGCCGGGCCTGACTCCGGCTACGCCGCAGGCGCGGCCGACAATTTTTTGTGCCAGCGTAAAGCCCTTGTTGTCGGCCTTGGGTACCTCGGGACGAATAAAGACGGTGGAAGCCTCCAGGCCGAGTTCACTGCGCGCACGGTCGGTCAGGCCGCGTCCGATAATCAGCGGAATACGCCCGCCCGCCCGCACTTCATCAAGAATGAGCGGTGTCTTCAATTGAAAATCGGTGATCAGTTCGTCGCTGCCGTGTTTCGTGATCCTGCCTGCGTAAGGATGGATATCGATCACATCCCCGGTTTTCAATGCACTGACCTCACATTCGATGGCGAGGGCGCCGGCATCTTCCAGGGTGTTGAAAAAAATCGGGGCAATGCTGCTGCCGATGCAGACGCCACCATCACGCCGGTTGGGAATGTGGGGAATGTCATTGCCGATGTGCCACAGCACCGAGTTGGCGGCTGATTTTCTTGATGAACCGGTGCCCAGTACGTCACCCACCAGGGCGACAGGGTGGCCTTTCTGCTTGAGTTCCTTGATTTGCTCCCCGGCGTCGGTGATGCCGTCACGGGGCATTTTGTACATGGCCTTGGCATGCAGTGGAATATCGGGGCGGGACCAGGCGTCCGGGGCTGGCGAGAGGTCATCGGTATTGGTTTCACCGGGCACCTTGAAAACCGTGACCGTCAGCACCTCAGGCACCCTGGGTTTGTCGGTGAACCATTCGGCCTCGGCCCAGGATTGCAGGGTGGCTTTGGCATGAGGGTTGCCGGCCTTGGCTTTCTCGGCGACGTCGTGGAAGGCATCGAACATCAACAGGGTATGGGCAAGCTGTTTGCCCGCTTCTGCACCCAGTTCGTCATCATCCAGGGCCTCCACCAGGCTGTTGATGTTGTAGCCGCCGAGCATGGAGCCCAGCAGCTTGACGGCATCCAGCCTGCCGATCAGGGGTGAACTGACCTCGCCCCGGGTGATGGCGGTGAGGAAACCGGCCTTGACATAGGCCGCCTCATCGACACCGGCGGGAACCCGATTGCTGATCAGATCGAGAATGAAGTCCTCATCGCCAGCGGGGGGATTTTTCAGCAGCTCGAGCAGATCGGCGACTTGTTCGGCATTCAAAGGCTGAGCAACGATGCCCTGCGCGGCACGTTCGGCAACATGTTTTCGATAGGTTTCAAGCACGGTTTTTCCCTCGTGAACTGAGATTGGACAGGTGAAAAAAGAAAATTATTTTACGTCAGACAGGCTTGAATAACCAGCCGGGAAACCGGAGTGTCTCCAGGCAGA
>JAVVEZ010000133.1:4665-5932 GCA_032250895.1 Pseudomonadales bacterium
AGAAAGTCGGGTTACAATCCCGGCAGCGCATGCATACTTACTGTCCAGCGAGACCTGAGCCCCTGTCATCATGAATCACATCAGGACCCCCTGCATCGGCATCTGTTCCACGACCTCCTTTGGGGACAGGATTTGTCGTGGCTGCAAGCGTTTCGGCTTTGAGGTGATCAACTGGAACACCTACAGTGAGGCCGAAAAAAGGGCCGTCATGAGTCGA
The DNA here is from genome assembly GCA_032250895.1 of Pseudomonadales bacterium. Classification (GTDB taxonomy): domain Bacteria; phylum Pseudomonadota; class Gammaproteobacteria; order Pseudomonadales; family Pseudohongiellaceae; genus JAVVEZ01. The sequence goes on from JAVVEZ010000133.1 coordinate 4,883, forward strand.
ATCCAGCAATTTACCGACCAACTGATGATGTCCCGTTTCCGAATTTTCTCAGTGCAGCGCTTGCAGGATGCGATGATGGATTTCCGCTTTTTCCATGATCCGGCACTGTCACCCTATTGCTGGCTGCATGGCCTGCTGCAGAAGCATCTGCACCGCATCAGCACATTGCAGGAAATCGGCGTAGCCTTGCAGACGGCTTATGCCGGCAGGGACCTCAGGGATATACTGGATGAACTCAATGAAGAATTGATCGTCCTCAGCGAGGCCCATTATGAGCGCTATTTTCAACGCTGTTGACGCGAAAGAGGATAAACCCATGACGCTGATGACAAGAACCTTCGCCATTGTGCTGTGCAGCTGTCTGCTGGCCACTGCCACGTATGGACAACCCCGCTATCAGGTGGATGCCAGCTGGCCCGCCGCGCTGCCGAACAACTGGATTCTGGGTCAGGTTGCCGGCATTGCGGTGGACAGGCAGCAGCATGTCTGGATAGTGCAGCGCCCCAGATCGCTCAGTGCATCGGAAGCCGGGGCGGTGCAGGATCCACCGCTGGCCGCCTGCTGTGTGCCGGCCCCCTCGGTGCTGGAATTTGATCAACAGGGCCGGCTGGTACAGGCCTGGGGTGGGCCTATATGGCAACAGGACAGCCAGAGCTGGCAGCTGCCGGACGGTGACTGGCCAGGTAATGAGCACGGTATTTTTGTCGATGATGAAGGCTTTGTCTGGCTGGCGGGCAATGGGCCGGAAGACTCCCAGATTTTCAAGTTTCGCCGCGATGGCAGCCATGTGCTGACCATAGGCAGACCAGGCGGGTCCGGTGGCAGCAATGACGGCACGCGTCTGGGCAGACCGGCAGACATGGTGGTGGATGGCGCAGCCCGGGAAGTCTATGTGGCGGATGGCTATGGCAATCGCCGCCTGATCGTCTTCGACAGTGATACCGGGGCCTATAAACGCCACTGGGGGGCTTATGGCGGCCAGCCTGATGATCTTGCGTGTGTGCCGGGCATGGCACGTAACTAGAGAGGTGCAAGTCCTCTTACCAGGTA
>JAVVEZ010000035.1:0-32241 GCA_032250895.1 Pseudomonadales bacterium
ATTCACGACTGGCCGACAACAGTCCGAACTGGCTTGAATGGAGCCGGAATGACCCTGAAGGAGGGAACCTCTGAATAACTCTGGCGTGTCTCTGCGGGAGTCTGAGAGGCTCGAATGCAAGGCGCCGTCCGCCGCCAATAGCGAGACTATTGGTAAGGACGGCAACACCGCAGTCGGGCCTCTCAGACCCCGCCCTTCGGGGCCTTCAGGCAGCACCCGGGCCGGTGTTGCCCTTGCTCGAAAGGCTGATGGCATTCCTTCGCAAGGGCGCCTTGTCCCAGGCACTGCCTGACAGGCCAGAGACACCCCAGAGTTATTCAGAGGTTCCCCAGGTGAATCTCTGGCGCTTCAATTGCCAGTTTCAGGACCGGATGAAATAGCCTGTCTGGTTTTTCTGTTGTTTGAATCATTGGTAAGGGATGACTGACATGAAAAAAATACTGTTCTTGAAATTCCTGGTTTCTTCATTTGTTCTTGCCGTTTTTTCATTGTCCGCGAATGCGAAAACGGATTTGTGCGGCCCCAGCACGATGTTTGGCACCGATCTGCCGGCTAGCTTCGATCCTGCGATCTATCCGGTGGCGCATGGTATTGTGCTGTCGCCGGGGGAGGGCGCGTCGTACCCGCAATTGCAATTTCAGGGGACCTTGGGTTCGGTGACCAGCGGCCCCTTTGCGGTCGTGCCCGGGGTGGCCAACCTGCACGGCCACGGGTGGATGCATCCGCCTGCTCAAAATGGTCAACTGATGACGGGTTTTTCTTTTTTCATGGAATGGATCAGCGTGGGGGGTTTCCCGGTTTTGCAGGGAGCCGGGGAGACGGCGACTGCGTGCTCGGGCGGTGGCTGGGTCATTCCAGGCGGATTTTTTCCCCCGCCACCGACGGTGGACGGCTGGATCACCCCGAGCCCGATGGTGTTGGAGGGCACGTTGGTGACCATCCATTGGGATTCCAGCAATGCCACGGCCTGCACCTTCAACGGCAGCAGCATTGCGACCTCGGGGCAGGTCAGTTTCGTGGCCACGCCGGCCACGGCCGGGGTCTACACCGCCGAGTGTAGCGGGCCGGGTGGGACCGGGAGTGACAGTGTGACCTTGACGGTGATTGAGTGCCCGTCATCTATTACCGTGTCCCCACCTCATAACCCCAGTCCTTCCGATTCGCAATGGATGACCAATTTCTCTTTCTTAACAAGCAGTGTTATTACCGCAAACGCCAACGAAAGCGTTACCTGGACAATCACGCCACAGTCTCCGGCAGGAGCTATTGCCCAACCAGGTTCAGGTTCGGGGGTTTCCATAAATTTTTCCTTGTCATTTTCAGTGCCATCGGGAGGAAGCCTCTTTGCCAGCACGGCATTATCTACGCAAATCCAGGCTGTATTGGCGCAATGTTCAATAAGCAGAACCAATACGATCACGCAAGATACAAGAGATATTATCCGGCAGGAATACGTGAATCATGGAATTACAGTACCGGCCCGGGCAGGGTTTAATGCCCCCATCCCAACAACGAATTTTCCCATAGCCGAGATCAATGTTACAGCGTATCCTCTGATCATTGAGCAGCCTGGATTTTTAGCTCAGAGCGTGAGGGATGAATGGAATCAATTGATCGGCCAGGCAATGGGAACCGCCCAGACTGACTTTGGTCTAATACTCAGCAGTGCCTGGAGAAACCCGGAGCGAAATGAATTCTTTAATGGGGTCCTTAACAGCTCTCATCAATATGGGGGCGCGGTGGACCTTGTTATCAGCGATATTAGTTCCGTATCGTCAACTACGGGCATCAGTAACTCAAACCTTTGGTGTCTGCTTGAGCAAGCAGGAGACAACATCGCAACGGGAGTCCCTGAAATCCTCTCGCAACAGGTACTATGCGGCAATCCATTTATTACTCATGTACATGTACAACAGTAGGGGAGTATCGAAGGGAGGAAATACAGTGATCTTGAGAAGTCATATATTAGTCTCATTGATATTTCTATTTATGGGAACATCCTTGCAGGCTGTCGCACAGGGCCAGAGTATAAATGCCGTTGCACGCTTTAATGAGATACGTACAACTATTGAAGCAAACCATTATGATAGCTTTGGAGCTACCGAAGAGGGCTTGAGAAATTCGGTTAAAAATCTGGAAGAACTCGTAAATTCCGGGTTTTCAACGATAGAGGCAGAACGTCTTCTTGCGGATTCATACCATGAAATTGCAATTGTCTACTCTGATAAGGGTTCTCCTGAACAAGAAGAATTGTTATCCAAGTTTACTGAAATATACCAAAAACTCCTGGCTGCTAATCCCCAAAGCGTGAACTTGCTGTTAGCCTACTCTCGATTGGCGACGGGGGACGGAGAAAATCTGGAAGCGGCAGAGAGATTACGTATCCGAGCGATTGAAATATTGGCTGAGGCAAATGCGACAATAGGCGTCTGGCTTCAACAGTCCGAAGACATCGGAGAGAAAGAAAGGGGATTGCATCTACTGGAAGAAGCATTCATGCAAGCAACCAAAGTGAGGAAAGTGGACATTGGGCGTCATTTGATAAACACTCTCCAAGCTGCAGGTCAGAATGAACGTGCCACGGAGGTACAGAATGAGTTGGATACGTACCGCAAAGAAATGGGACTTTAGACGAAGGCGGAGTATTTCATGAGCCAGCTGACTTTCGCAGAAGCAGAGTATGAGCACAAGAAGCGGAAAACCCGTCGTGAACTGTTTCTCGATCGAATGGAGGGGCTGATCCCATGGAAGCGTCTGGAGAAGAAGATCGCTCGCTACTATGTCAAGGCTGGTCGGCAAGGCGGTAGGCTGGTCTATCCGCTGCCGGTGAAATGTATCAACGAATCCTGTGCCAGAATGAAACAGCGCGAGTTGCTATCCAATCTCCTGGCACGGTGCAGAATACTCTGGAAATAACGGCCTTACAGGAGGTGCCGTTCAGTCGGTATTTTATTCTGGGCGATTGAATCCCAGGGTCTGCACAGGCGTATGCATGGCCTGCCAGGTCGCACCCTGGTCCGAGAAAAAAGAGGCAGCGTTTTCCCTTGCCTCTGGCAGATTCATGAGGTGCCTGCCAGTTGCCGCAGCACGTAATGCAGAATGCCACCGTGGCGGTAATATTCGACTTCCTGTGGCGTATCCAGGCGCACCCTGCACTCGAATTCGGTGCTGCTGCCGTCGTCGGCGGTGGCGGTGACCTTGACCCGTTTGGCCTTGCCGTCATCCAGGCCGGCGATGGTGTAGCGCTCGTTGCCCTTCAGTTGCAATGAGTCGGCGGACTCACCGTCCAGGAACACCAGCGGCAATACCCCCATGCCAATCAGATTGGAGCGATGGATGCGTTCAAAACTTTGTGCGATCACCGCTTTCGCACCCAGCAGCAGGGTGCCCTTGGCGGCCCAGTCGCGCGATGAGCCGGTGCCGTATTCCTTGCCGCCGAGAATCAGCAGCGGCACTTTTTCCTGCTGGTAACGCATGGCTGCGGCGAAGATACTCATGAGCTCGCCACTGGGAAAGTGCGTCGTGTGGCTGCCTTCGGTGCCGGGCGCCAGCTGGTTTTTCAGGCGCACATTGGCAAAGGTTCCACGCATCATCACCTGATGATTGCCGCGCCGGGAGCCATAGGAATTGAAGTGCTCCGGGGCTATGCCCAGGTCTTGCAGATATTGGCCCGCGGGTGAATCCGGGTCGATGTTGCCGGCCGGGGAAATGTGGTCGGTGGTGATGCTGTCACCGAGCTTGACCAGGCAGCGTGCATCCCGGATGGCCTCGATGGTCGGTACTTCCCGGCTCATGTTTTCGAAATAGGGCGGATTCTGGATATAGCTGGAATCGGCCTGCCAGGCGAACTTCTGTCCTGCGGGGATGTCGATGCCGTTCCAGCGCGTGTCACCGGCAAAGACACTGCCGTAGCTTTTCCGGAACATGCCGGCATCGATGTTGGCGGCGATGAAGTCGTGTATTTCCCTGGAGTCGGGCCAGATATCCTTGAGATGGACCGGCTTGCCGTGCGGGTCTTCACCCAGCGCATCCCGGCTCAGATCGACGTTCATGCTGCCGGCCAGGGCATAGGCCAGCACCAGCGGTGGCGATGCCAGATAGTTCATTTTGACATCGGCATGGATGCGGCCTTCAAAATTACGGTTGCCCGACAGCACCGAGCACACCGCGAGGTCATTGTCCTGGATGGCCCGGGTGATCGCCTCCGGCAGAGGGCCGGAATTGCCGATGCAGGTGGTGCAGCCATAGCCGACCACGTAAAAACCCAGGGCTTCCAGGTCGTCGAGCAGTCCGGCTTTTTTCAGATAAGTGGTCACCACCCGTGAACCCGGTGCCAGGCTGGTCTTGACCCAGGGTTTGACCTGCAGGCCCCTGGCCACGGCATTGCGGGCGAGCAGGGCCGCGGCAATCATCACGGCCGGGTTGGAGGTATTGGTGCAACTGGTGATGGCCGCCACCACCACGGCACCATCCTTGAGTTGATAGGACTTGCCCCGGTCATTGACCGGGGCGCAGGTCTGGTCCCAGTGGCTGTTGCCCACGGCGGTGTCACCGCCTTCATTGGCGAAGCGTTCTTCGCCATTATTGCGCGGCTGGCGCAGGGCCAGTTGTTGGTCGCAGTCACGTTGGAAGGTCTGTTTGGCTGCGCTCAGCAGGATGCGGTCCTGGGGCCGGCTGGGGCCGGCGATGCTGGGCAGCACCTCGCCCAGGTCCAGTTCCAGGCTTGAACTGTAGTCGGCCGCCGGCGCCCCGTCTTCGCGGAACAGCTGCTGATGGCGCATATAGGCCTCGACCAGTTGTATCTGTTCTTCGCTGCGGCCGGAGGCACGCAGATAGCGCAGGCTTTCCGCATCCACCGGGAAAATGGCGCAGGTGGCGCCGTATTCCGGGGCCATGTTGCCCAGCGTGGCACGGTCGGCCAGTGGCAGGTGGCTGAGTCCGTCGCCGAAGAACTCGACAAACTTGCCCACCACGCCGTGCTCGCGCAACATCTGGGTGACGGTCAGCACCAGATCGGTGGCGGTCGAACCTTCGGGCAAGCTGCCCTCGAGTTTGAAGCCGACCACCTGCGGAATCAGCATGGTAACCGGTTGGCCCAGCATGGCCGCCTCGGCCTCGATGCCGCCCACGCCCCAGCCCAGCACACCCAGACCATTGATCATGGTGGTATGGGAATCGGTGCCCACCAGGGTATCCGGCCAGGCGTACCACTGGCCGTCACGCTGTTCGCCAAACACCACCCGGCCCAGGTATTCCAGGTTTACCTGATGCACGATTCCGGTATTCGGTGGCACCACCTTGAAATTGCTGAAGGCAGACTGTCCCCAACGCAGGAACTGATAGCGCTCCTGGTTGCGTTCGAATTCAATGTCATTGTTTTCCTCCAGGGCGCTGGCACTGCCGAATTTATCCACCTGCACCGAGTGATCGATGACCAGCTCGACCGGAGCCAGCGGGTTGATCAGATCGGGGTTGCCGGACAGTGCCGACATGGCATCACGCATCGCTGCCAGGTCCACCACTGCCGGCACGCCGGTAAAATCCTGCAGAATCACGCGGGCGGGTGTGAACGCGATTTCTATATCCGGCTCGGCATTGGCATCCCAGTTGCACAGGGCGGCGATATCATCCTGGCTGACATAGGCGCTGGCCTGATGGCGCAGCAGATTTTCCAGCAGAATTTTCAAGGCATAGGGCAGGCGTTCCAGGGTGGCCGGGCTAGCCATGGTGGATAGGCTGTAGATGTGATAGCTCCTGTCATTGACCTGGATGCTGGATTGGCAATCAATGCTTCTGGACATGGCGAACTCCGGATGATTCTGGGTAAAAAAAGAGGCGATACGGCTGTGTCAGAGCGTCTTTCGAAACTGGGCTGCAGACCGATAGGCCGGCACGTGAAGCTGGGACTCCACCACCGGTCTTTGCTTTCAGTGTCAAGTCATTGTAGTCTCATCGTCCGGGCGGGTCGATCCCCGGCTCTTCAGGCTTTCATGGTTGGGAGTGGTACTGCAACATGTTGATACGTCGATTCGTTCAGATTCTTGCCCCGGTTTTTTTGCTGTTGGGCTTCACTGCCTGCAGCCCCGCGCCCGAGCCGCGCAGACCCAACATCCTGCTGATTCTGGCGGATGACCTGGGCTATGCGGACCTGGGTGTCTTCGGCAGTGAAATTCCCACTCCCAACCTCGATGCATTGGCGGCGAACGGCCTGTTGCTGACCGACTTCTATGCCAACATGACCTGTTCACCGACCCGCTCCATGCTGATGTCCGGTACCGACAGCCATCTGGCCGGTCTGGGCGTGATGGGACGACCTGCCCGGGCAGACCAGCGCGGCCAGCCGGGCTATGAGGGTTTTCTCAATTTCCGGGTGGCCAGCCTGGCCGATCTGATGACGGATGCGGGTTACAACACCTATATGACGGGTAAATGGCATCTGGGGACCGAGGTGGAAACCGGCCCGCGGGCGCGGGGGTTCAAGCGCTCCTTCGTGTCACTGGATGGCGCCGCCCATCTCGGCGGCCTGTCCTGGAATGGTCCGGCTCTGGCACCCTATCGTGACGGTGAGGAAGTGGTCACGGTGGGCGATGATTTCTACAGTACCCGGTTTTATACGCAGCGCATGATGTCCTATATCGAAGCAGACCGCGCTGCCGGCAAACCATTTTTTGCCTATCTTGCCTATACGGCGCCGCACTGGCCCTTGCAGGCCCCGGCCGCCTCCAGTGCCCGCTTTGCCCACTGGTATGACGCCGGTTATGAAGTGCTCTACGAGAGCCGCTTCCGGCGCATGCAGGCACTGAACCTGTTGCCCGCAGACGCCGAACCGGCGGCCGAATGGAGTGTGCGCTGGGCGGCGCTGAGCCCTGAACAGCAGCGCATAGAAGCGCGCAAGATGGAAATCTATGCCGCCATGGTCAGTGATCTGGACAGCTATGTCGGAGAGCTCATTGCCTACCTGAAGGACATCGGGGAATTTGACAACACCTTCATCATGTTCATGTCGGACAACGGGGCCGAAGGTCTGCGCAGGGAACTGACGCCGCCACTGAGCAACTGGGTGGCCGATTGCTGTGACAACCGTTATGACAACATGGGCACGGGAACCTCCTACCTGATGTATGGTCCTGACTGGGCCACCGCCAGCTCTACGCCTTTTCGACGTCACAAGGGAACGGCCTTCGAGGGTGGCATCCATGTGCCTGCGTTCGTGCATTATCGGGGTCTGGCGCAGCCCGGAGCCCGCAGTGATGGCTTTGGTACGGTGATGGATCTGCTGCCGACCTTCCTGGCCCTGGCCGGTAGCGAACATCCTGGCAGCGTCTACCGGGGCCAGCCGGTGCTGCCCTTGCAGGGCAAGTCTCTGTTGCCGCTGTTGCGCGGTGAAAGGGCTGAGGTCCATGATGGGGCGGACTATGTGGGTTGGGAACTCTACGGGCAGCGCGGCATTCGTCAGGGTGACTGGAAGATCGTCTGGGACAGTGCGCGGGGAGAGCAGGCCCGCTGGTACTTGTTCAATGTCACAGAAGATCCGGCCGAGCGCAATGACCTGGCATTGGCAAATCCGGCCAGGCTGGCGCAGATGCTGTCATTGTGGGATCGCTATGAGGCCGAGAACGGGGTTGTTTACTGAATGATCGTTAATAAATTGACTGTGTTTCTCGGTCTTGCCGGCCTGGCCGCAATGTTCGCCGTCAGCAGCCTGGGACTCTCCGGGTCCCGGGCCGGTCGGAGTGAGCGTGTCAGGCTCGATTGCAATGATTTTCCGGCAGGCGATCCGGCTCATGCCGGCATGGTCTGGGTGCCCGGTGGCCGTTTTCGGATGGGGGCGGACTATGCCTATGCTGAAGAAGGGCCGGTGCAACAGCAGGAGGTATCCGGGTTCTGGATGGCGCAGCATGAGGTCAGCAACCGTCAGTTTGCCGCTTTTGTGACCGCTACCGGCTATCTCACACTGGCCGAACGTGGTTCGGAGGATGCAAACGTGCCGGCAGCGCAGCGGGTGCCCGGAGCTGCTGTTTTCGTTCCCCTGGCACAGGGCAGGGTGCCCGGCCCCTGGGAAAACTGGTGGCATTTTGTGCCGGGAGCCAACTGGCGCCACCCGGAAGGCCCGGACAGCAAGCTGCTGGGCCGTGAAGACCACCCGGTGGTGCAGGTGGCCTATGAGGATGCGCTGGCCTATGCCGCATGGGCCGGTCATGCCCTGCCCACGGAAGCCCAGTTTGAATATGCGGCCCAGTCCAGCGCCCGCAAGGATGATGACGGTCTGTTCACGGCCAATACCTGGCAGGGCCTGTTTCCATTTCAGAATGATTCCCGGGATGGCTTTACCGGCACGGCCCCGGTGGGTTGTTACCCGCCCAATGCCTATGGGCTTTATGATCTGATCGGCAATGTCTGGGAATGGACCGCCAGCCCCTATTATGACTCCCACGACTTTGATGAAAAAGACCGCTATCCGCAGGGCTTTGATCCGGCGCAGCCCGATGCGGCCGTAGCCGTGATCAAGGGCGGCTCCTATCTGTGTGCTCCCAACTATTGCCTGCGCTACCGCCCGCAGGCCCGGCAGGGGCAGAGCATCGGCCTGGGCACCTCACATGTGGGTTTCAGAACCGTCGTCACGCCGCGCCGTTGATCGGGGCATGAGATCCCCCGCAAAACACGTCATCACTAAGCTGGCGGTGGAGGTCCATCAGGGCTTCGATGCTATCGATGGGGCGTCGGCCCCAGCCGCATTCGGTTGCCACGCCATAGTCGCCACTATAGTTGCGACGGAATGTTGCCAGCCGTTCCAGTGTGCCTTCTACGCCATCAGACAGATGCACCAGGCCGATGTACAGTTTGGCGGCGCCGATTTCAAGCCCCTGCAAGGGCGCAAAATAGTCATTATCCGAGCGCTCCCTCGGTACCGGCATCTGAATATAATCAAAGCGGCGGCCGGCATGTTTTACCGCCAGATTGGCCATGCGGACGGCAACCTCTAAATCCCTGGGTTCGATGAGGTGAGAATGTTCCAGGTCTCCGTAACACAGATGCATGCCCAGGGGGATGTCTTCCGGTACCAGAGGTGAGAGCCGGGCCATATACGCGGCGAAGCGTTGATAGGGATCGCCTTCCGCTTTCCAGGCCAGCGGTTCCCGGCCCATGTAATCAGCGGTGTCGCAGGCGAAGACTTCCCAGCAGACGTCCCACTGTACGACGAGATCCTCATGCGGGATTGCATTGACCAGCGTCTGCACTTCACGGTCCAATACCTCAACGATGGCCTTGGTCATGATATGGAAATCACGGCTGTTGCCGGTACACCAGCGGGTGAAATCCTCTGGAAACGGAAAATTTACCTGGTAGCGGGTCCCGGCCGGAATGACCCCCTGATCACGCAGTGCCCTGAATTTCGCATAGCATTCGATGGCAAAGTCGGCGTAATGAAGCGTATCGAAATAGACGTCTTCAACGCCGTCGACGACCTTGCACTGCCACATTTCCTCCCAGTTCGTCGGCAGCCAGTCCGGGATGTCCTCCTTGAACACCGATTTGTCCCGATCCGGTTTGGGTTTGTTGGTGATGATGATATCGGGATTGGGTTCAAAGACATGGGGCGCATTGAACACCACCCACATGTTCCGGTAGCCGGGCTCGCCGTGTGAGATACCGGCAAGGCGATCTCCAAGTGCGGGGCCCAGAAGCTTGAAGGTATCTTCCGCTGTTTGGCAGGGAATGCTTCCAACGGTGAGGAGGGATCGATCTTTCAGATAGGGGTGCATGGCATGTGGCCCGCTGTATTGAACGATGTTGATGTCAGTCAGTATCGCGAAAGACAGCATCGCCTGCAAGTCCGGTGATCGCTCCGGACAGCGCGGATCCTGCGTTCGACAGACTGGATTCTGGTAATGCATGGATGTTTCCTGTATGCTTGCCAAGTCAAATTAAACGCTTGATCATCCGGATATGACAGACGAAGCCCGGCATCGTCCCATTCAAATCAAGGTGGATTCCATGACACATGAACCCGACTCATCCTCTTACAGCCAGACCCCAACCAACGATCCGAAAGAACAAAAACCCGGCAGTTCCGAGAAAAGCGTTCCTTACCAGATTGCTATATTGCTGCTGGCGGTTGTGTCCATTTTTCTGATCACGGGATTGATAGTCAGGACTGTTTTGACTCTATACCAATAGCCCTGACATGCGTTCCGGTTTTCGACGCCGTTGTTGCCCGTCCTGTGCTTTTTCAGCGCCTGTTCGCGTTCTGGGCATCACGCTGCTGGTACTGCTGGCCTTCACCGGGTGCAGCTACAGGGCCCTTGAACAGGCTGACAGTGCTGCGTCGTCCGAGCTTGTCAAAAGTCCCAATGACAGCCGTGAATACCGCAGTCTGGTGCTGGCCAATCAACTCAAGGTCCTGTTGATTTCAGACCCTGGAACCGACAAGGCCGCCGCTGCCGTGGATGTCTATGCCGGGTCCAACAGCGACCCCGAGGACTACCCGGGACTGGCCCATTTTCTGGAACACATGTTGTTTCTCGGCACGGAAAAATACCCGGAGGCCGGCGCCTACCAGGAATACATTGCCGCCCATGGTGGCAGCAACAATGCCTATACCGCCTATGAAAACACCAACTATTACTTTGACATCGAAAAAAATTCGCTGGCCCCGGCGCTGGACCGCTTTTCCCAGTTTTTCATCGTTCCGCTGTTTACGCCGGACTATGTCGACCGGGAACGCAATGCCGTGCACTCCGAGTATCAGTCCGGGCTGCAGAACGATGGCCGGCGCGCTTATGAGGTCTTCAAGGCGGTACTGAACCCGGCGCACCCGCTGGCCCGGTTTTCCGTAGGCAGTCTCGAGACATTGCGGGATAAAACGGCAGGCAGTCTGCGGCGCGCGCTGCTGGATCATTACCAGGCCTATTATTCGGCCAACCTGATGAGCCTGGTGGTTCTGGGTGCCGAGCCGCTGGATGAGCTGGAAGTCCTGGCCAGAAAGTATTTTTCTGCGGTGGAGAATCGCCAGGTTGCCGTGCCTGCAACAAGCGAGCCCCTGTTTACACCCGGTACGCTGCCCGCGCTGTTGCAGATAAAACCGGTGCGGCAAAGTCGTTCATTATCCTACAGCTTCCCGATCCCGGTCGTGAAACCCTATTATCGTTACAAACCCCTGGATTTCCTGGCCAACCTGCTGGGCCATGAGGGTGAGGGCAGTTTGCTCTCCCTGCTCAAGGAAAAAGGCTGGGCCAACGGTCTGAGTGCCGGCGGCGGCATGTCCTACCGTGACAATGCCACTTTTTCCGTGTCTGTCGCGCTGACCGAAGAAGGTGTCAATCATGTCGACGACATCAGTCGCCTGTTGTTCCAGACCATTGCGCTCATCAGGCGCGATGGCATAAAAGAATGGATATTCCAGGAACAGAAAACCATGGCGGAGCTGGCCTTCCTGTTTCAGGAACCCACCAGCCCCGTCAATTATGCGAGTTCTCTGGCCAGTGCCTTGCAGGAGTTTCCTGCCGCCGAAGTCATTACGGCAGGGTATACCTACGAGGCCTTTGATCCGGTGCTGATCAGGCGCTTTCTGGGCTATCTGCGACCGGACAATCTGCTGCTCACCCTCACTGAACCCGGCGTTGCCACCACCCGGGTGGAAGCAAATTTTGGAGCTGCCTACGATTTTGCCAGCTTGCCTGTGGCGCGACCGGCAAGCTGGCAGACAGCTATGGAAGGGGACGCTGTGGAAAGGGACAGTCGCCTGCATATCCCCGCCCCCAATATCTTTCTGCCCGAGAACATCGCCATCAAGGCCCGTCAGGGAATGGCGACGGAGGATATTTATCAGAAACCCAGGCTGTTGGTTGATGAAAACGGTGTCAGGCTCTGGTTCCGGCAGGATGGCATCTTCAAGCTGCCGCGGGCTAATTTTTATCTCACCGCCCTGACATCACGGGTCAATGCGTCTGTGGAAAATTCGCTCAAGGCGGCTTTTTTCGTCAACCTGGTCAATGACCAGCTTCGCGAGTATTCCTATCCGGCGAATCTGGCCGGGCTTTACTATGGTGTGAACAGCGGGTCCAGGGGTTTCAGTATCAATCTGGGCGGTTATGACGACAAGCAGCCGGAACTGCTGGATGCCGTTCTGAAAACCATCGGCGCCGCTGATTTTACCCGGGAACGCTTTGACATCATCAAGGCTGAGATGCTTCGGGGTCTGGAAAATGCCGATAGACAGACACCTTATGTGCGCTTGTTCCAAAAAGTGCAGGAGGCGTTGATCAGCCCCTATTGGAACGAGACGGAAAAAATGGCCGCCCTTGCAGCCATCGATCTCGATCAGGTCAGGGCCTTTGTGCCGCAGCTGCTGGCCGATATTCGAATCGATGCGCTTTACCACGGCAATGTGACAGAAGAAGATGCGCGGACCATGCTGGCCTTGGTCACGCACTATCTGCGACCGTCGGCAACGGTACCACTGCCTCCCTTCGGCAGGGTGATGAAGCTGCCGAAGGAGAAAAAAGTGATTTGGGACGTGGAAATCGAGCATACGGATTCGGCCATCGTCATGTATCAGCAGGGGCCTGATGACAGTCTGGCAACCCGGGCGACGATCAACCTGCTGGCAGCGGTGCTGAGAACGCCTTTCTATGACACACTGCGAACTGAACGGCAGCTCGGCTATGTGGTCAATGCCGGAACATTGCCCATTCTGAAGACCAACGGCAGCGTCATGGTGATCGAATCCCCGAATACCGATCCCATTGCGCTGGAGCGGCACATCGATGATTTTCTGCGCGACTACAAGCAGAAACTGCAGGCAATGCCCGCCGCGGACTTTGCCGCGATCAAGGCCGGACTGCTCAACAATCTGCTGCAAAAACCACAGCGTCTGAATGCCTTGAGCAGACGCTTCTGGGGTGATATCCAGATTGGTGAATACGATGCGGATTCCACGCTCATGATGGCAGAGGCCATTACTGCGCTCACCAAGGCGGACATCGAAAAATATTATGCCACTCATCTGGCCGATGCTGACGCTGTACGTCTGGTCGTGCGCTCAACCGGCAGCGCGCACGAGGAGGTTTTCACTGCCGCCCGCGAGCGTGAAGTTTCCCCTGGAGTGATCTACCTGGACGCCGACAATGATTTAAAAGATACCGCCGAATTTTTCTATTTTGACCGTCCATGAGCTGCTCAGCCCACTGCTGTCGGGGATGTCGTGCAATGTCTTCGCCAGCTGTGTCATGGGCTGAGACGCAAAATGGTGCTCGCGCAAACAGTGAATGAACTTCAGAGTCCTGAAAGCATCAAACCACTGCGTGAAATGTCGCAGAAAAGCAGCCCGGGTTTTGCCGTGAGACAGGGCATGTACCAGCCCGCTCTGAACATCGAGACTGGCAAGGCATGGCCACAGTATCTCAAGCCTGGTTTCCTGCGCCAGTATTTTTCTCTGTTGAAAAGTGTCGAGCAGTGATTGCAGGCCCTCGCGTTGGAGCTGCCCGGCGTTGTCGAAAAGCAGGGGCAGCAGTTTCAACCATGCCCGCAGATAATAAAAACACAGGGGATGATAATAGCGATATTGGGCCATGGGATTGCTCAACGCCTTGATGCGTGTGACGGCCGGCCCGGTGCCGAAAGGCACACGATCGGAATCTCTGGCCATGATGGACAGTACCGGCTCGCGCAGGGATACGACAGTGCCGGTTTTGGCCAGTTTGTTGAGCAGATAAAAATCCTCGCCGGCAGCCCGTTTGGGAAAGCCCCGGCACAGGGCATAGTGCCGGTGATTGATCAGAAAAGTGCTGCCCACCGTATGAAAGGCGTAGGCTGAGCCAGCCCACTGCAGGCCCATCACATAGTAATCCAGAGACAGCTCATACAGTTGGTGGGCCAGATCCGGATCAGTGCCGGCCGGGCCGACGTGGCGAAAAGGATACAGCGCGGCGGCACTCGTGCCGGAATCCAGTGTGGCGGCCGCGTCGAAATAGCCTGTGGGCAGCAGCGTGTCGGCATCGCTGCTGTGAATCCAGTCAGAGGCGATCTGACCGCGGGTGATCAGCATGCAGGCAATATCGCAGGCAATTTTCCGGGCCAGGCCAACACCTTGTGCCTGCTCGATCCACCTGCCGGCATGGCATCTTTCGACCAGCAACAGGTGTTGCTGCCGGCTTGGGGCCAGTTCGAAGACCTGCATGTTTTCATTGAGCCTGAACAGTGCAGGCAGGGTGTTGCGGATGCTCAGCCCGAAGGCTTGGGTATTGCTGATTTTTTGTGGATCATTGCTTCGTTCCGGGGCATTCAGCACCAGTATCACCAGCACAGGGGCCGTCGTGGGCAGTGCCCGGAGACCGTCCAGCAGACTCTCGTCTTCGTTGAAGACCGGAAGAGTGAGCACATGCTGATAGCGCAGGGAAAAGCCATCCAGCTCATGGCATTCCTTTTCAGCATGATTGATCAGGTACTGATGCGCCGACATGGCCAGCCCAGCCCGGTTCGGACGGGCTAGGCGTTCACACCTGCAGGCGTGTGGGCAGCCGGGGCGAGTGTTGGCCGGTTCCCTTTGAGCTCTTCGAGAATCACATACAGGCTGGGAATCAGCAGCAGTGTGATAACCGTGGCAAACACGATACCGAAGCCGAGAGAGGTTGCCATGGGAATCACAAACTGGGCCTGCATGCTGGTTTCCAGCAGGATTGGCACCAGGCCGAAGAAGGTGGTGAGTGAGGTCAGCAGAATAGGACGGAAACGAGCGGCACCGGCCTCCACGACAGCCTGTTTCAGCGGCACACCGTCAGCATGGGCACGATTGATGAAATCAATGACGATGATGCTGTCGTTCACGACGACCCCGGACAATGCAATGATGCCCAGTATCGACATGAAGTTCACAGGCATGCCGACAAACAGGTGTCCCATTACGGCACCGATGACACCAAAGGGGATCACCGCCATGATGATCAGGGGCTGCAGGTAGGACCGCAGAGGGATTGCCAGCAGGGCATAAATGCCGAACAGAGCGAACATCATGCCTCTGGCCATGTCGGAAATGATGGATGACTGTTCGGCAGTACCGCCATCGGCACGGAAACTGACACTGGGATAGCGCTGGAAGAGTTCAGGGAAAAAGACATTTTTCAATTCGCTGACCACCTTGTCCGGTTCCACGACCGAAGCAATGATGTCGGCGCTCACACCCACCGAACGCATGCCCTCCACGCGGTTGATACGGGCATAGCCCTGCGCCATGCCAAAGTCTGCCACCGAGGTAAAAGGCACCAGATCTCCTTCAATAGGGGTCCGGATGAACATGTCTTCCACATCACCAATGGAGGTGCGATTGCGCTCGGGATAGCGCACCATGACCTTGACTTCGTCATTGCCACGCTGCAGGCGCTGGGCCTGGGAGCCATAGAAGGCATTCCGGACCTGGGTCGACAGGTCGTTCAGCGTGAAGCCGAGTACATCGCCGCGGGGTTTGAGTTGCAGACGGATTTCACTCTTGCTGCTGACGGCCTCGTTCTTGATGTTGATGAGACCGTTATAGCTGTGCAGCTTGGTTTCCAGTTCGGTGGCGGCGGCGGTCAACTCGCTGGAATTATCGCCGACCAGCTGGAAGGAAATGGCGCTGCCGCCAAAGCGTTGTCCGGTTGAAAAAATCAGAGACTTCAAACCGGGCATGTTGCCGACGTAGTTCCTCATGAATTCCGTCATCAGCGAGGCTTCGATCTGATTGGGGACATCCTTGTCCAGTTCTATCCTGGCCGATCCGGAAGCGGCGCCACTGCCAATGACCAGAAAGTGATCGACGACCGTCGTGGAAATCTCTCCGCTTTCGGCATCCTCGAATTCGAAACGGCCATCGAGGGCCTGGATGGCTTCTTCCAGCCGTGCCATGGTGGCGCGGGTCTGTGCTTCCGGGCTGCCTTCAACCATGTCGACATTGACAACGATGAAATCGCTGGGAATTTCCGGCAGGAAGACCACACGTACGATGCCACCGGCCATGATGCCGACGGTAATGATCAGAATGCCCACAAAGGCTGCCAGTGTCGTGTAACGATTCTCTATGCACAGGGTATTGAAGGGGACATAGTATTTTTTGACGAAGTGATCCAGCCCCCTGTTGCAGGTCCTTTGCAGCCTGTCAAAAAAACTGTTGGAGGATTTTTTCCCCATGTGCACCAGATGCGAGGGTAGAATCAGTTTTGATTCAACCAGTGAAAAAACCAGGCACAGAATCACCACCCAGCCGATGGAGGCGGTAAACGCGGCGGCAAAGCCACTGATCATCAGCAGGGGGATGAAGGCCGCGATGGTGGTCAGCACGCCGAAGGTCGCCGGTATGGCCACCCGCCTGGCGCCATGTACGACGCTGTCCAGGCTGTGACCATAGAGGCTGACACTGCTGTGCGCGCTTTCACCGATGATGATGGCATCGTCAACGACAATACCCAGCACCATGATGAAACCGAAGAGGCTGAGCATATTGAGGTCGATGCCCACGGTCGGCATCAGGGCGAAGGCGCCCAGGAAGGTGATGGGAATGCCCAGGATCACCCAGAAGGCCAGTTTGATCTCCAGAAACAGCGCCAGGATGATGAAGACCAGTACGGCCCCCATCAGCAGGTTTCGCTGCATCAGGTCCAGGCGGTCCTGCAGATAAAAAGAGGCGTCCTGCCAGACATCCAGATTGATGCCTTCAGGAAGTACCTGTTTCTTCTGTTCCACGTAGTCCCGCACAGTTTCAGTGACCTTCAGCATGTTCTGGTTGCCGGTGGTCTGGACATTGATGCTGATGGTCGGTTCGCCATCGAAACGGGCATAGTTTTCAGTGTCTTCAAAACCATCGATGATGGTGGCGATATCGCCCAGGCTCAGAATGGCGCCATCGGTGGTGGTCTTCAGGATGATCTTGTCGAAGTCCTGGTAGTTGTAGGCCAGAGCCTGGGTACGCACCAGCACTTCACCGCCCTCGGTCTTCAGGGAACCGGCCGGCAGATCCAGCGAGGACATACGGATCTGCTGGGCAATCTGGTCCAGCGTGAGATCATATTTGAGCAGGGTGTCTTCCGATACTTCGATGCTGATTTCGTAGGGGCGCTCGCCGGCCAGCGTGACGCTGGTGATACCCTCCAGGCCCAGCAATTCATCACGGATACTTTGTGCCAGCTCTTTCTGGCTGGCCTCGCCTATGTCCCCGTAAACTTCAAGCCGGATGGAGTCGTTGCGCACGATGGTGCGTCTGACGATGGGTGGCTCGGCATCCAAGGGAAAAGTCAGGATGCTGTCGACCTTCACTTTGACATCGTTGAGCACCTCATTGATGTCATAGGATTCGTCGACTTCCAGGGTCACCTGCGCAGAACCCTCATTGGCAACGGAACTGATCTTGGTGATGCCATCGACATCTTCCACGGCCTCCTCGATCTGGATGACAATACCGTTTTCGACATCGGAAGGAGCCGCGCCGGGATAGGCCATGCTGATCTGGATCAGCGGCAGGTCGATATCGGGGGTGGCCTTTTTGGTGATGGTAAACACGGAATAGATCCCGGTCAGGACAATCACCGTCATCAGCAGATTGGAGGCCACGTGATTGCCGGCAAACCATGCAATCAGACCTTTCTGCTCTTCCACTTTACTCATGATCAAGACTCCGTTCGATGTTTGTCAGTGACTGCATCATTCGATCAACTGATAAGGCAGATTATTGGTTTCAACCAGCATGCTGTTCAGGGGGTTTTCAAGGCGGGTCACCACGACCCGGTCCCCGGTTTCCAGACCGCCGGCAATATAGATGCTGTCGCCATTGACCGTAACGAGATCGACACTCCTGGAGCGCAGCCGGTTTTCAGCGTCGGCCACCCATACCTTGTTGTCTGCCTGCAAGGTATGCCTGGGCAGGACGGTGACATTTTTCAATAACTTGCCCTGGATACTGGCGTTGACATAGGTGCCGATACGCAGAGGCTCCACTGGGCCCTTGCTGGACAGCCCGTAGGGATCGTTTATCTGCACGACGCTGAACAATACGCGGGTGCGGGTATCCAGGGTGCCCTCGGTGCGTGTCATGCGGCCATTCCAGACCTGTTCCTGATCACCCAGCCTGCTGATCAGTTTCACTTCGGGACCGCTGGCCCCGGTGAAGGCAGAGGGCAGATCCAGAAACTGTATCTTGTCTTCAGGGATCGGCAGTCTGATTTCGGCATAGTCCACCGCAAATATTTGCGCGAGTGTGGTTCCAGTGCTGACAAACTGGCCGACATTGGCATTTTTTTCACGGATCATGCCATCATAGGGCGCAATCAGAGTGGTTTTGCGTAAATCATTCAGTGATTGTTCCAGGTCGGCTTCTGCAGCCTCCAGGCGGGCCAGGGCTTCCTGTAATTGTGGTTTCCTCAGGTAGAGCTCCTTGGCGCGCACCTGAGCCTGTCGCTCCGGGGTCATCCTGTCCCATTCGCGCTGGGCCACGTCGGCCTGGCCTTTTTCCTGTTCCAGCGTGCTTTTGGCGGCGGCAACGGCGGCTTCATTCTGGCTGACAGCCGCCCGGTAATTGAGGTCATCCAGTTGCAACAGCGTCTCGCCCTTGCGAAAAAAGCCACCGGTGACGAAGTTGGGAGACACTTGTATGACCTTGCCGGCGACCTCGGATACCAGGCTGGTCTGGGTGTGTGGTTCCACCGTTCCCTGGGAAGCCACCGTAATGTGCGTGTCCTGAGGCAGGGCTGTGATCACGTCGACCAGAACAGAGGACACGACAGACTCGGCCTCTTCAGCGGGAGAACGTGATTTGACCAGCCCGACGGCAACAACGACGGATACAATGATGATAGCGAGGGGCAGCAACTTCTTTGCCATGAAACATTACCTTTAAATGAAACTTTCCGTGGGGGAACCCTGGCCTGGTTTGAGGCTTACGTTCAGATTCTGAAAACGGATCTGAATCCTTGTCAGAAAAATATGACTGGCGGGTCAGTATTTGTTGCGCAGCTTACTCGCAACAGTCCCGGATAGCAATTGAATAGCTGACTGGAATGTGTAAAGAATGAGGAAATTGAAGCTTTGCAGGGCGCCTCAATGCAAGGCAGGGCGCAAGGGGAGCTGCTCGATGATAGCGGCCTCCAGCAGCAACAGTTGTTCCAGTCGCTGCTCTGTTTCAGGCCCGGGACAGTGAGCTTCAGCCAGACGCAGAAAAAGCTGGTAATGCCGCTGCTCGGAATCGGTAATACCCTGATAGAAGGTCTGCATGTGGCCCGGGGGCAGAGCGGCAGCAATCAGCCCGAATCGTTCGGCACCGCGGGCTTCGACAATACTGGCGACCAACAGGCGATCCCTCAGATAGGCGCTGCTGCCCTGATCCATGGCCGCCCGGAGCTGATTGACATAGTCATCGCGGCTGTCCGGGCCCGCTTGCAGGCCTCGCTCCAGAATGATGCACATGACTTTTCTGAAGTGCTGGAGTTCTTCGAGAGCAAGATCGAGCATTTCCCGTATCAGCAGAGGCCTGTCGGGATAATGGGAAATCATCGACATGGCCATGCCGGAGGCCTTTTTCTCGCAACTGGCATGATCCAGCAGAAAGCGGTCGAAGTCCGTCAGCACGACGTTCAGCCAGTCCGCAGGAGTGGCTGTCTGGAGTGTGAAATCCATGTGGACTGCTCAGGCCGATTCAAGGGACATGCTGGCAAAGGAAGCCTGTAGGGATTTCCAGCGCCTGCGTTGCTGCTGCAACTGCGCCTTGAGTTCAAGATAGTGCTGTTTCAAATGCTCGGCATCGAGTTCATGCAGTTTGTCGTGGAGCTCCCGGGATTTGACCTGATACCACTGCTGCTTGAGTTCGGCCCAGTGATTGAGCGTGGTAATGAAGAGTTCATACTCTTCTTCGAGTTGTTTGCGCCAGGTCGAGGGATGCAGCAGTTTTTCACATTGGTTCAGCGAGTTTTGATACTGTACGTCGAGACGGGTCTTTTCCAGTCGGTAGGGTGAGCAAGTCCGCAAGTCACTGGCGAGTCCCAGCCAGTTCCAGGCCCGGATCATCCATTTGGTCGGGTCATAGTGGTACCACTTGACGCCATTGCGGTAGTCCCAGGCAAAGGTGTGGTGGAAGTTGTGATAACCTTCGCCATAGGTGAAAAGGGCGATAAACCAGTTGTCACAGGCAGTCTGTCTGGGGTCATAGTTCTTCCTGCCCCAGATATGGGCGGCGGAATTGATCAGATAGGTAAAGTGCTGGCTCAGGACCAGGCGCAGAAAGCCCAGCAACAGCAGGCTGCCCCAGATATCCCCATGGTAATAACCGATGGCCACAGGAAGAGCGATATTCATCAGCAGCAGCAGTGGCAGGTAGTATTTGCGCTGCCATACCAGAATGGGATCCTTGAGCAGGTCCTTGACATTGGAGAGGTCTTCCCGGCCGCTTTCATAGTCCCTCAGCATCCAGCCGAAGTGCGAAAACCAGAAGCCGAGCCCGGCCGAATAAGGGTCTTTGGCATTGTCATCGACATAAAGGTGATGGCGGCGGTGGTCCGATGCCCAGGTGATGCAGTCATTTTGCAGGGCACAGGCTCCTCCCAGGGCATAAACGAGTCTCAGGACGGGATGGGCCTTGTAGGCCTTGTGGGACCACAGACGGTGATAGCCGCCGGTGATGGAGAGTTCGCAGAAACTCAGCAGGACCACAAACCCGATCCACTCGAACAGGTCATAGCCGTGGCTGATGCCATACCAGGGGACCAGCGTAAACACGACCAGCGGGGGAAGGCTCAGCACCAGTAGATTGACCCAGCGGATTGGCGGTTTTGCTGGTGTAGACGACATGCATTGGCTCCTGAAAGAGTTTATGGGTGTTCTGATGTGATACTGGCATAAAGCCATATCGGCATCCGGCCGTGAAATGTAACTGAAACAAGCGCCATTCTCAATTTTATTGCCATATCAGGGTGAATCCGTATATTGCGTCATGCCGGCGAAAGCCGGAATCCAGATTTTCCAGTCTGACTCAACAGGTGTGTCCGGCAGCCCGGAACCTGTCAATTGCGAGTGTCCCTGATTATAATGAGCGGAAGCCATTATACCGTCCTGCAGGTCTTCCTGCCGTTCCATCCCTGTCGTTCAAAGGCCCGACACAATGAAAGCGCTCATGACAACAAGACAGACATTGCCTCCATTTGCATTCAAACCCAGACGGCAGATCATCGGCACGCTGATCAAACAGGCGCTTCTGGGCACCGGGGCCAATGTGCTTCTGTCGGCGCCCATCCTGGCCCAGAGCGGGGTCGTCGAAGAAATCGTCATCACTGATTCCCAGCGCGGGGGCTACCGGGTGGATCAGTCCTCGATGCTGAAGTTTACCGAGGCTCTGCGTGATACACCGCAGTCGATCGTCAGTCTGTCCAGCGCACTGATGGAGGACCGTGGCGTGATGAACCTGAATGATGCCCTGCGCAATGTGCCGGGGATTACCCTGGGTGCCGGCGAATTCAGCTGGCAGGGTAACAGTCCTTCGATCCGCGGGTTTTCCTCCCGCAATGACATGTTTCTGGATGGCATGCGGGATTTTGGCAGTTACTCCCGTGATCCCTTCAATCTGGAAACCGTGGAAGTCCTGCAGGGACCTTCCTCGATGGCCTTTGGCAGGGGCTCCACCGGGGGCGTGATCAACCAGGCCAGCAAGATGCCATTGCCGGATCCCTTGCGCAAGCTGAGCGTCAATGTCGGCAACGCGGCCACCATCAGAACCACGATGGATTTCAGTCAGCCCTTGCCAGGACTGGGTGAGGGCGCGGGCTTTCGACTCAATCTGATGCAGCACCGGGCCGACGTGCCCCAGCGTGATGCGGCGGAAACCAGGCAGTATGGCATTGCTCCCACCTTGACGCTGGGTCTGGGCGCTGATACCCGGCTTACCCTCAGTTATCTCCGGCAGATCAGTGACAGTGTGCCGGATTATGGTCTGCCCTGGTTGGCGGGCCGCGCCGCGCCGGTGGATCGGGAAAGCTTTTTTGGCTTTGATTCGGATTTTTCCGATACCGATGCGGAAATTTCGACCCTGCGGATCGATCACAGCATCAGGCCCGGCATTGCGCTCAATGCTCTGGTCCGTTATGCGGAATATTACCGGAAAAACCGTATTACCGAACCGCTGATCGATGCTTCGGTCACGGCGGCGACGCCGCTGGCAGATATCGTGATAAACAGGAACGTGTTTCAGGGCGACAGCCATGAGCGTATGTTCCAGAGCCAGGTGAATCTGGTCGCACGTTTTGCCACCGGCCCGCTCAAACACGCCCTGGTAACCGGAATCGAGGCGGGTCATGAAAGCTCTTCCCCCGGTTTTGGTTTTGGCGTGGGCGTGCCCACGACCTCGCTGCTGGATCCGCCGCCACAGGACTTTTTTGCCACCAGCACGGCGCCGCGGCTGAATGCCGATACCGGCAGCGACAGCCTGGCCGGCTACCTGCTCGACACCATCAGTCTCACTGAGCAGCTGCAAGTGATGGCGGGTCTGCGCTGGGATCGCTTCCATACCAATTTCCAGGCGGATCGCTTTGCCCTGGATGGCACGGTAACCGGCAGGGATGAGATCATCACGACGGAAACCAAGGCCAGTTACCGGGCGGCGCTGATCTACAAACCCGTGGAGGAGGGCACCGTGTACCTGGGCTGGGGGACCTCCTTCAACCCTTCGGCGGAGAGCCTTTCCTTTATCAACAGTGGCCGCAACCTGACGACCAGCGATGCCCTGCTGAAACCGGAAAACAATCGCAGCATTGAATTGGGCCTCAAGTGGGGCCTGTTTGACAACAGACTGGCCATCGATACGGCGCTCTTCCGGATCGTGAAATCCAATGCCCGGGTGCCTGATCCCGACAATTCCGGTTTCAATATTCTGGCCGGGGAGCAGGAGGTCAAGGGCTTCTCCATCGGCTGGACAGGCAGTATCGGCGACAGACTGTCCATCAGTGGTGGTTATGCCTACCTCGATAGTGAGGAGACAGAAACCGCACCGGGGGCCAGCAATCTGGGCAGCCCTCTGATCAACGTGGCGAAGAACACCTTTTCGACGTGGCTGAATTATGCGCTTTCCAGTCAATTTGACGTGGGCGCCGGCAGCCGTTACGTGGATGAGCGGCTGGCCAGAAACACCCTGCCGGTGAAGTCCGTGCCAGGTTACTGGGCTTTCGATGCCATGGCAAAATATGAGTGGTCGGACAATCTGGTCTTCAAGCTGAACCTCACCAATATCACCAACAAGTTTTATCTGGATCAGCTGCACCCCTGGCATGTGGTGCCGGGGCCGGGGTTTGGTTCGGTGTTTGCGGTCAATATTATTTACTAGGAAAGCGATGCTGATCAGAATTCCCCAGGTACTGGGCGCGGAAGAATTGGCACTGTGCCGCCGTGAGCTCTTGCAGGCCGACTGGTCGGATGGCCGCCACAGCGCCGGCTATCTGTCCCGGACGGTAAAAAATAACCGGCAACTGCCGGATGACCACCCCGTGGCACGCAAACTGGGAGAGCTGGTGATGCAGGCCCTGGAGCGCAATGATGTGTTCACTGCGGCGGCCCTGCCCATGAAGCTGGTGCCGCCCCTGTTCAACCGTTACAGTGACCATCAGGCCTACGGCCGGCATGTGGATGGCGCCATTCGTCCGGTTGCCGGCACTCATCTGCGAGTGCGAACGGATTTGTCCGCGACCCTTTTTCTGAGTGCATCCGAAGATTACGATGGTGGCGAACTGGTCATTGAAGACACCTTCGGTCCGCGCAGCGTGAAACTGCCGGCGGGCGACCTGGTGCTGTATCCGGGCACCAGTGTGCATCATGTGCAGCCGGTCACCCGGGGTGTCAGGCTGGCGTCCTTCTTCTGGATTCAGAGCATGGTGAGGCTGGATCAGCAGCGCAGCATTCTGTTTGAGCTGGATACCGCGATCCAGAAACTGGCCACGGCCGATCCGACCCAGAGTGTGTTGACGGATCTGGCCGGTGTCTATCATAACCTGCTCAGAACCTGGGCGGATTCCTGAGGAAATTGCTGTGAGCCAGGAACTGAGCGAAGAACTGATAGAACTGCAAACCCAGGTGGCTTTTCAGGAGCAGGCCATCACTGAACTCGGTGATGTGTTGACCTTGCAGCAACAACAGATCGACCTGCTGCGAACCGAAGTACAGCGGCTGAGAGAGAGCTGTGAGGAAGGCCGGGATGGCAACGAAAACTCACAGGAAGATGAAAGACCGCCGCATTATTAAATGGATATTCAGATATAAGAAAATTGGAGTTTTTGTTATGGACATCAACAATAATAAAAAGGTAAAGGGAACGATATGGAGGCCGTTATGGCTGTGCTGGCTTGCCTGCTTCGTCTACTTGTTCATGGAGTGGCTGTTTTTTGTCACCAAAGCCTCCGTGTTGAGTTACTTCACGCTGCTTGAAAAAACAGAGTCCTTGTTCGTAGGCGCTTTTCTCCTGTTCGCCGGCTTTGTCCCGCTGATATCAGTGTGCATCGGCGTCAATGCTCTGCGTGCCAACAGGAAACCACAGGGATATTTCCTGTTCAATTATCTGTTGCCGGCCTGTATTCTGGCGGCAACCATTCTGCTGCTGCTGGAAAATTTTTCTTATACCGTCCTGGGCTTCAATATGGGCAGTTTTCCCGGCAGCCTGCGTTACCTGTATACCGTCGTCTTCGTCATGCTGGTGGTTCATGGCATGTACCGGCTCGATCGCTGGACATCCATACCGGGAAGTCAACAATTCATCAAATGGGCTGTGCTCGTGAGTCTGCTGCCGGCCCTGGTCTTTGCATTGTCGGCATACCTGGACAAGGAACATGACGGCGTGGACGGGCCGAGTACGCAGACCCGGACCCTGCCCAATATCCTGATCCTTTCCTCCGATGGCGTCAATGCCGCGAACCTGTCGGTCTATGGCTACCAGCGCCTTACCACTCCCTTCCTGCAGAGCCTGCTCGATGAGGTACTGATCTTCGACAATCACTTCAGCAATGCCGCCAACACCACCGGCTCGGTGACGGCACTGCTGACTGGAAAGCTCCCGATGACCACCCAGGTGGTTTATCCGCCGGACACCTTGACCGGGGTGGATGCCTATCAGCACCTGCCGGGCATGCTCAAAAAACTGGGCTATCACAACGGTGATATCAGCATCCGCTACTATGCGGACAGCGAGGATCTCAATTTTCAGGAAGCTTTCGACTTCGTCAATGGCAGGGACCTGCGCGATCACGGATTGCACACGCGGATATTCAATGCCATCGGGCTCGCCTATCCCTCGCAAAGCCTGTTCCTCAAAAGACTCTACGATCGCCTGTCGCAGCGGCTGCTGCATATGAGTGGCCTCATCACGATGGAAAACCCCTTTACGCTGGTAAGCGAGCCCGGCACGGTGGACAGCAATATCGATACGAACCGTATGCAAATGGCCTATGAGTTTATGGACAATGCCTCATCGCCGTTTTTTCTGCATGTCCACTTGCTGGCCACCCACGGTCCCCGCTTCAGCCCCCTCGACCCGCTGTATTCCCGGGGGCGCGAACAGAGCAAGGATTACATGCGGGATTTTTATGATGATGCGATCCGGGATTTCGACAATCACGTTCGTGATATCGTCGCGTATCTCAAAGCGAAAAATCGCTATGACGATACCCTGCTGATCATCAATACCGATCATGGTTCGAATTTCTATGCGGGAGTGCCTCTGCCCCTGTTGGTCAAACTGCCCCACAGCACAATGGTGGGAAGACGGAATATTCCAAGCCAGCGCATTGATATTGCGCCTGCCATTCTCGACCTTCTCAAGGTCCCGGTTCCCGGCTGGATGGAGGGGAAATCCCTGTTTCGCCTGACGGATGCGGACCGGCAGCGTGTTATTTTCGCCAGCGCCACCGCGCAAAACGAAGCCCTGGATTCCGGTCTTTTTGCGGTGCCTTCTCCATCTGCACCCTTCTACACCTTGGGCAGCCTGTCACTGATCAGTTGCCAGACCCGGTATGCGATGAACCTGGACAGGCAGCAGGTGGAAAAACGCCGCGTGCCCGGGTTTGTGGAGCCCTGTCCGGATGCGGACCTGCCGACGCCGAGGCAGGCGTCCATCATCATGAGCACGCTTCTGCAAAGCCGGGGTTATGAGACGGCCGGGTTGTCCCCGGACTATGGGGAAGTCGACTGGTTGCAGGAGTTCAGTGGTGAACTTCCACAACTGAGTGAGGGCAGGCTCTACCTTCCCGCTGTGGGCTATGAGCAGAAAACCTATGCGGTCGTGTTGCAGGAGGTGGAAGAACAGGCCGGGATCTATGAAGTGTTGCAGACCGGTCCGGCCGACGAGATGGCGGCGGTACTGGAATTTGACCCGGCGGCAGACGACATTCTGGCGCTGGACGATGTGCAGACGGATGACGGACATGCCATTGCAGTCACGTTGACGCCGATAGCAGGAAACTCGCTGCGCTTTGCGCTGGAAAGCGGGCAGTTATAGCTATAACTCATCACTGCGGCCTGCGCCGGGGGAGATGTTGAGGCGTTGAAGGCTCAGTTGTTGTCGGATGACTGTGTGCTTTTCGGAGGATTCTGTGCGGCCCCGGCTTCCGGTTTTTTTGTAAACAGGGACTTCAAGCGATACCAATAGGTTCTGATGGTCAGGGACGCGACGGCCAGCCCGGCGATGACGCCCTGCAGAATCATGCTGCCGGTGCCGGGATCGAGGTAGGCATAGGCCGGTGAGGCGGCAGTGAACAGCACAAGAGAGAAAACTAGCGGTCGTATCGTGGCAGACATGGGCGCTTCCTGTGGGTCTGATGGACTTGTAGGCGAAGACAGCTGGTTCGAAGAAAAAGATTATATTAAGAATTGTTAAAGATTGCCAAGAGGAGAGCAGATTTTGTCAGAGCATCCCAAGCCTGCCCCAGTGTCATGTCACCCCTCCTTCGCCGCATCGGAGCCTGCCAGCGTGTTCAGTGCAAGGCAGACCGGCGAAGGCATAGTGGGCTTATGTCGAGCCGGGCTAACGCCGCAATGGGCACGCTGGCAGGCTCCCGAAGGGCAGGCCCACAAGCCGCCTCCTGCTTTGTTGCTTGCTCTTGACATAGGCCCACTATGCCTGCGAGCAAGCGCCGCGCAGGTGACGGCTTGTGGACCTGCTGATACGGCAAAGGAGGGGTGACATGACACTAGACGCGTTGAGCGCTTCCTTCCGGGACCCCGCCGGTTATCTGTTCGAGTCCGGGGGCAGGTTGTACCGTAAAATCAATGTTTCGTATCTGGAACATTACCGGCAGCTGATGCAGTCAGGACTTTATGCGAGGCTGGTGGACGAGGGCCTGCTGGTGCCCCATGTCGAAGCGCCCCATGTCGAAACGGCGGCACCGACGGATCCCGCCGGCCTGATCATCGAACCGGAACGGATTCCCTATATCTCCTATCCCTTCGAATGGTGTTTCAGTCAACTGCAGGACGCGGCGCTGTGTACCATCAGGATTCAGCAGATTGCATTGGAATTCGGCATGGTGCTCAAGGATGCCTCCGCCTATAACGTGCAGTTTCATCAGGGCCGGGCGGTTTTCATCGACACGCTGTCCTTCGAGACATACCGGCAGGGCAGGCCCTGGGTCGCCTACCGGCAGTTTTGCCAGCATTTTTTGGCGCCGCTGGCCTTGATGGCCCACCGCGATATCCGGCTGGCGCAATTGTTTCGTGTGTACCTGGATGGTTTGCCGCTGGATCTCGTCAGTACCTTGCTGCCGCTGAAAACCTGGTTCAATTATTCACTGCTCAGTCATCTTCATCTGCATGCCCGCTCCCAGTCCCGTTATGCCAATCTGGCTGCCAGCGATGAGGCATTGACGAGCTTGAAAATACGCCCCATCGGTGCGCTGGCGTTCAAGGCCTTGATGGGCAGTATCGAAAGTGCGGTGCGAGGCCTGCGCTGGCAACTGGCCACCACGGAATGGGGCGCGTATTACCAGGATACGAATTATCAGGACCGGGCCATGCAGCACAAGGAAGCCCTGGTGAAGGATTTCATCGCTGCGCTGCCGGTCCTGCCCACGATCGTTCATGACCTGGGGGCCAACGATGGCCGCTTCAGCAGAATTGCCGCCAGCCTCGGTGTCAGGGTGGTGGCGCAGGATATCGATCCGGTCGCCGTGGAAAAGAATTATCTGCTCTGCAGGCAGCAGCAGGAGACCCGCATTCTGCCCCTGGTGCAGGATCTGACCAACCCCAGTGCCGACCTGGGATGGCTGTTGCGGGAGCGCGATTCCCTGTTCCGGCGCACGGGCGACGGGCTCTGCCTGGCGCTGGCGCTGGTTCATCATCTGGCCATTGCCAACAACGTGCCCCTGCCCAACGTTGCCGAATTCTTTGCGAAGGTCTGTTCATACCTGATCATCGAGTTC
This sequence comes from Pseudomonadales bacterium, assembly GCA_032250895.1. Lineage (GTDB taxonomy): Bacteria > Pseudomonadota > Gammaproteobacteria > Pseudomonadales > Pseudohongiellaceae > JAVVEZ01. The sequence continues at coordinate 28,398 of JAVVEZ010000035.1, forward strand.
GTCCCGAAGGAAGACTCCCAGGTCAAACGTCTGCTGGCCACCCGCGAGGATGTCTTTCCGGACTACCACCTGGCAGGCTTTGAAGCCGCGTTTGCCTCTTGCTTCACCACGCACAAACGGGTGGCCATCAGCGACAGCAGCAGAACCTTGTTTCTGATGGAAAGATTGATCAGTTGAGCGCGGAAACCTCTTCTGCCTGCAGCCCCTTGTCACCATCGATCACGGCAAATTCCACGCGCTGGCCCTCGTGCAGAATACGGTGACCCTTGCCGAGGATGGAGCGGAAATGGACAAAGACATCGTCACCGTTGTCACGGGTGATGAAACCGAAGCCCTTGCTGGCGCTGAACCATTTGACGTTGCCGATTTCCTTTTTGCGCTTGCTGGCTTTTCCGGCAGCCGGCGCCCTGGCTGTGGAGGGGCTGCGGGTGCCTGGGGATTTTGCCGGCCAGTTCCAGATAATGGATGAGCCCAGCAGGGTGGCGATCAATGCAATGACAAAATAAGTGGCCAGCGGGGGCAACCAGGTGGAAAATTTCAGGAACATGGCGAGGAGACTGGTGATAAAGGCTGTGATCAGGGACGTAAGCAGAATTTTGATAAACATGACGGCTCTCTTGGTTCGGGTCTCTTTTTAAAAAGATGTTGATATTTTTGGAAACCGGCACTCTTGCCGAGGACGGCTCCGGACAGCTTGGATGCCCGCATGCAAAACCCGGGAGCATCCAATAAAAGCGGCGCCAGTCTAGCATTTTTTTCCGGAATTGATCACCTCCCGTCAATGCCGGCCTTCGACTGCCGCAAGATGTTTCAGCCTCATTCAGAGCTTGCCTGGGTGTTGTCGATCGGGGCGGGGATGACGGCGCCCCGGAAGTACATTAGAATCCACGCCGCAAATCAGCGGTGGGACAACAGAGGAGGCATCATGCCGAAGGCCAGTGAGTTGAAACGGGGGATGGTGATCGACATCAAGGGGGTCCCGCATGCCATCCGGGAGCTGGAAAGCAAGAGCCCGTCTTCGCGTGGCGCCGTCACGCTCTACAAGGTGCGCTTCACCAATCTGTTGAGCGGCCAGAAACTGGATGAATCCTACAAGGGCGACGACCTGCTCAAGGAAGCCGATTGCGTGCGGGTGCCGGTGCAGTACTCCTATAGCGACGGCAGCAACTACATTTTCATGAACCTGGACGACTACTCCCAGTACGAAGTGGCAGCGGACAGCATCGAGGATATCAAGGGCTATATCACGGAAGAACTGGAAGGGATAACGGCGCTGCTGATGGATGGCCGCCTGATGAGCCTGGAACTGCCACAGGCGGTCAACCTGGCCATTGTCGAAACCATTCCGGCGATCAAGGGGGCCTCCGCCACCGGTCGTACCAAACCGGCAAAACTGACGACCGGAATCGAGGTGCAGGTGCCAGAATATCTGGCCACCGGAGAAATCATCCGGGTGAGCACGGTAACCGGAAAGTTCGTGTCCAGGGCCTGACCTGCTCATACACACTCCTATCCGGAATAATCCGGTTGGGAGAGACAGGGAGCAGGAACCTGAATCGTAGCCCCTGGGTAACACAGCGCCGTGGTGGCTCCGCTCGCTCGCTTGCGCTCCTCGCCGGACCACCCCGCCACTGCCGGCAGGATCCGTGTCAGACCAGACAGAAAAAAAGCGCTTGGTTACGGGTAGCTGAGGTTCAGTAGCGCAAGACCGGTAAGTCTGCCGTGCACGCCACTGTCGGCCGGGACATATCCGGGGGAGTCCGGTGAGGAGCGCAGCTCCCCCGGGTGTGGCCTTGCGCTGAAGCCCCAGCCGCGCTAAAGCTCAGGGAGCGGGTGGATCCTCGCTGCGGAATGGTCCCTCCGGACCACAGTCTTTCAGTGTGCTGTTGATTCTGCCGCTTTCCCGATTGAACAAGCGCAGCTGGTATTTTTCGGCGATATCCCGCCACTGGCTGGCATAGCTGCACAAGTATTCGGCACGGGGACGCCACAGCGCAATGCTGCGCTGACGCTTTTCGCGGAAGGTTTTCCGGGAAACCGCAATCAGATTCATGGGGTCATTGGCGAAGGTGCTTCTTTTTTGCTGGTCCCACTGGTAGCCGTTGGCCGTATCGGCGTAGCGCGGCGGAATGATGTGGTCTATTTCCAGATCGAGAGCCCGGGTAAATTCCTCCCCGCTGTATTCATCGAGCCAGAGACCTTCCTTGACCACACAGTTCCGGGGATTGGTGTAGCTCACCGGCACCCTGCTGGTGATCACCAGCACTTCGGCGCGGGCATCCTGGCAGTCATTGTCGAAGTCTTCCCAGTAAGGCCAGTCTTCCTTATTGTAGAATTTTTCGCGGTCTCTGGAATTGCCGATACGGCGCCTGGCCTGGTGGCGGGACTCGGTGAGCACGCAGCCGTCCAGATGACAATGATAAGTACCAAAGTCATCGTAGTGCCCGCCATTTTGATCGTAGGACTTGTTCTGATGAGCCTGGGCCGCGAGGGACGGCAGCAGCAGTAATACAAGCAGCATGAGGCGTGGCATTGGGCATCCTCCCTATTGTCAGACTTACTTTTAGAGTTGGGCTATTCTCTCCAGTTGTCTGCGGAACTGAGTCAAAGCGGCTTCGGCGGCGTCGCGTTTTTCCCGCTCTTTTGCCACCACGGCCGCAGGCGCGTTGTCCACAAAACCGGCATTGCCGAGCTTGACGGACAGACGGCTGATGTCCTGGTCCAGCCTGTCGATTTCCTTTTGCAGTCTGCCGGCTTCGGCGGCGACATCGATCAGCCCCGCCATCGGCACCAGTACTTCCATCGTTCCGACCCTTTGCATGGACGCCAGCGGTGGCTCCTGATCCGCTGCCAGCCACTGCACGCTGTCAAGCTTTGCCAGTTTGATCAGAAAGGCCTGATTGCGTTCCAGACGCTGCCGGTCTTCAGCGTCGCCCCTGGTCAATAACACAGGGATGGCGGTGGCCGGGGAAATATTCATTTCGCCGCGAATATTGCGAATGGCGATCACCACGCTCTGCACCCAGGCGATGTCCCGGTCCACGCTCTCATTGATAACCGTCTGATCGAGTTCAGGGTAGGCCTGCAACATGATGGAGTCACCGCTGATATCCAGCAAAGGCGCCACCTTGTGCCAGATTTCCTCGGTGATGAAGGGCATCAGCGGATGCATCAGGCGCAGGCTGCTCTCCAGCACGCTGAGCAGCGTATGACGGGTGGCCGCCTGTTGGGCAGGGCTGGCATCATCGTCCCACAGTACCGGTTTCGACAGTTCCAGATACCAGTCGCAATATTCATTCCAGAAAAATTCATAGACCGCCTGAGAGACCAGATCAAAGCGGAACACGGCAATGGCATCGGTCACTTTCAGCAGGGCGTTCTGGAAGCGCGAGCGAATCCACAGGTCCGCCTGCGAATAAGCGCCGGGATCAGCCGGTTCATGGCATTCGGCGTGTTCGGTATTCATCAGCACGTAACGGGTGGCGTTCCAGATTTTATTGCAGAAGTTCCGGTAACCCTCGATCCGCCCCATGTCAAAATTGATGTCGCGGCCGGTGGATGCCAGCGAGTAGTAAGTGAAGCGCAGCGCGTCCGTGCCATGAGCGGCAATACCGTCGGGAAAGTGCTTGCGGGTGAGGGCTTCGATCTTTTTGGCCAATTGTGGCTGCATCATGTTGTCGGTGCGTTTGTCGACCAGGCTTTGCAGATCGATGCCGTCGATCAGATCGATGGGGTCCAGGATATTACCCTTGGACTTCGACATTTTCTGGCCTTCGCCATCGCGCACCAGACCGTGGATATATACCTTTTTGAAAGGAATCTGACCCGTGAATTTCAGCGTCAT
>JAVVEZ010000036.1:0-31991 GCA_032250895.1 Pseudomonadales bacterium
CCGAGGTGCTTGAGGAAATCACCACCGTTTTCCGCTACAACGATGCCGTGCTGCGCAACCTGGTGATCAAACGCAAGGAAGCCGTGACCGAGATGTCCGACATTCAGAAGGCCGAGAATGAAAACCGCGAGCGCAAAGCCCGCGCGACTCAACGGGTCAGGCCGGAAGCCGCAGAAAGCGAAGAAAGTGACAATGCCGGGTCCGAGGAAGAAGAAGAGGAAGACATCAATGCCTCTGAAGACCTTGAAACAGACGGCCAGTAAGTTTCTGGCAGACCCTCTAACGCATTAACCTTTTTACAGGAGATTGATCATGGCGCGTTTTTTCCGACGCCGTAAATTCTGCCGCTTCACTGCAGAAGGCACTGTTGAAATTGATTACAAGGATCTGGAAACCCTGAAAGCCAATATATCCGAAACCGGCAAGATAGTGCCCAGCCGAATCACGGGGACCAAGGCGCGTTACCAGAGACAGCTGGCCATTGCCATCAAACGGGCCCGCTATCTGGCATTGATTCCCTATACCGATTCCCACGAGCACTAGGCAATTCTGCTGGTCGGGAAAGCCATGCTATCGGAACGAAAGTCATGCGCGGGATAGCTTCATACGCCATGCTGGGCCGCCGTCAGTCCATAATTACGGTCCTGCTGTGTGGTTTTTTCCCCCTGCTGTATTGCATCAGTGCCGGGGTCGTAGGCCTGGTCAGTTTGCGCAAGGGCTGGCGGGAAGGCTTGCTGATTCTGCTGTGGAGCATGCTGCCGGCAGGCTATTTCTGGGCCATCGGTGACGCCAGCCCGATGATATTGATGATAGGCGTTGCATTGCTGAGCCAGGTGCTCAGGCGCAGCAATGCCTGGCACCCGGTGCTGACGGCAGCTGTGGTAATGGGCATCCTGGTGCAGTTGAGCCTCGCCTGGCAGACAGCTTATGTCGAGCAGTTGCGGGCCATCATCAACCAGGCGCTGGAGATTGAACGTAACCAGGGCATGACCATAGAGGCCACTGCGGACGACGCGGTGACCCTGTTATTGAGATATTATGGGCTCTATCACATGGTGCTCGTGATTCTCTGTCTGCTGCTGGCACGCTGGTGGCAGGCCTTGCTTTACAACCCGGGTGGCTTCGGGGAAGAATTCAGGCAGCTGCGACTGGATCCGCGTTTTGCCTTGCTGCTGGTCATCCTGATGGGCGCCGGACTCTTGTCCGTGCCACCCCTGAATCAGTGGCTGGCGATACTCAGCGTACCACCGCTGATCAGTGCCCTGGCACTGGCGCACTCGGTGGTGGCACTGAAGAAACTGGGTAGTCACTGGCTCGTGTTGTGCTACGCGCTGGTGGTGTTGATGGCTCCAGCCCTGGTGATTCTGGGATTGCTGGACAGTTTATTGGATTTTAGAAAACGCATTACTGTGTAGGCGAGGATTGACATGAATGTAATACTGCTGGAAAAAATTGGGAAAATGGGCAACGTCGGTGACCAGGTGGCAGTCAAGGCAGGCTATGCCCGCAACTATCTGTTTCCTTTTGCCAAGGCGGTTCCTGCCACCAAGGAAAATGTTGCCGACTTTGAACACCGCAAGGCAGAACTGATGCAGGCCGCCCAGGAACGGCAGGCTGCTGCACAGGCCAGGGCCGACAAATTGTCCGAACTGGTCATCACCATCGAGGCCAATGCCGGTGAAGAAGGCAAGCTGTTTGGTTCCATTGGCACCCGTGATATTGCCGAGGCTGTCAGCGCGGCAGGCCAGGCCCTGGTAAAAAGCGAAGTGTTGCTGCCTTCCGGCGCGCTGCGGGAAACCGGCGAATACCAGATCACGCTGGCGCTGGGCAGCGAAGTGACGACCGAGTTTACGCTGGTCATTAAAAACGGTTGATCAACAGTTTGTTGAAAAAGTCCATCCATGGACTTTTTCAAGCCGGTTTGCGGCGCATGTCCGCAAGCCGGGATTCTGCTCATCACTCTACTGGGCCCCGGTCTTCGCCGGGCTATATTAGATTCCCCCGACCCAGATTCTGCCGGGGTCCAGGATTTTTGAATAGATCAGACTCGCATCAAAATTGGTGTGGTCGAAGCCATGCACCTCAAACAGGGCCTCGAAGGCGTTTTCCGGCTGTCCCGATACCGGTCCCGATGCCGACAATTCCTTTTCCAGCCGCTGCAAGCTTTCCACACTGGTGATCTGCTGGGCGGCATTGATCAATCCGGCATCCCGGGTCCCCGCAATCAGAATGATCTGATTCCCCCTGGGTGACGGGAAAACGCTGAGCATGCCAAAGTCGCGAAAATTGTCGGGGCCGCTGAGAATGCCGGAGTCACTGACGTAATAGTGATCCGTATCCGGATTGTAGAGCTCATCATATGTTTCCCCCAGCTTCAGTCCCGAGGCGGCCAGCATCAAGCGCCGCAGTATGCCCATGCCACTGATGTAGCCCACGTAGATCACATGGTTGGCGGTCAGATCGGAGGCATTCAGCTCCGACACCAGCTTGACCGACAGGCGCTGCCCCTGATCATGCAGCAGGGGCATGATTTCCATCAAGGCCGGCGCCGTACCCACCGGAAGATAGCTCAAGCCCAGATTGTAATAACGATCCGCCATTTCCGGGTCCGCCATGAACAGGGCATCGAGGTCGGCCGCCGAGTTGATATCAAAATCACGGACCATGCGCTCGACATCGCCCCGCTCATCCAGCTCGCCAAAAATGTAGTAATCACCGACAACAACGAGAATCGGGGTCTGGTCGTCAAAAATGGCATTCCAGGGCGGCATCAGGCCCAGTTCGTGCAACGATTCCACCGGGCTTTCCTGTTGCCAGAACATCAAGCCGAGATTGGCCAGCAGTAACAGCGCCACCGTTGCCAGTGTCCAGAGCAGGGGGCTGCGTCGGTCTGGCCGCCCGGTGCCCATTTCGGACGCCGGTGGCGGCTCCACCTCATTATCATTGTAGACGGAGGTGAGCAGATACTGTCCCTTGGGAATCTCCAGGCGGTATTTTTCCTGACTGCCGTGGCGTTTGAAATAGGCCTGCAATTTGCTGCGCAGATGGTAAACGTGGACCCGGACGATGGAATCCCGCGCCACATCAAAATCTGCCGCCCGCCCCAACACATCGACGGCAATGGCAGCTTCCTTGGGGGTCTCCCCGGACAGGGAACAGGCCCCCAGATAGCGCAGAATCGCGCCATAGGTTCTGGAACGGCCCAGTTCGCCGCTGTTGATAATGCGTTCGATCAGGGCCTCGAGTTCAGCGGCCTCGATGCTTGCAAAGGGTGCGTCGCTTCGGTTTTCACTGGGCATTTTCAATTTCCCGTCCGGGATTCAAACTGCCTCTTTAACGTTAAAGAGGCAGGAACCTATTTAAGCACAAACGTTAACGCAAACATTAACGTTCAATAAACAGTTATATAACAGTTAATTACGTGTTATCCGCATTTAATGCTCTAAAATGGAAGCCAGTTTTTAGCACCGACATCCGTGTTCCTGATTGAGATGCAGGTTCTTATTCAACACCAAGTCGAACAGACAGACAATGCCTTTTTTTAACGTTAACGCAAACAGTCCCAAGTCCTTGGCAGACCCTGGAAACCGGTCCCTGCCTTTCGTCCTCCATGTTCTGACCCTGTTGGGTATCGCGGCCAGCTTTCCTATCCAGGCCCAGCAGGAAGCTTCCTCGCGCCCGATTGAGTCCATCATGGTCTGGGGCCGGGGAACTGAACTGTTGGGTACGGCGGACTCGGCATCTCAAGGCTTGGTGGGTAACGCCGATTTTTCCACCCGGCCGCTGTCGCGGGTGGGAGAACTGGCAGAGGTGGTACCGGGCATGATTGCCACCCAGCACAGCGGCTCCGGCAAGGCCAACCAGTATTTTTTACGCGGCATAAACCTGGACCACGGATCTGATTTCACCGCCATTTTTGAAGGCATGCCGGTCAACTTCCCCAGCCACGCCCATGCCACCGGCTATCTCGATCTCAATTTCTTCATTCCTGAAATCATCGAGACCGTGGAATTTCACAAGGGCACCTACTACGTCGAGAATGGTGACTTTTCTGCCGCCGGATCCTCCCGTTTCAAGACCTATGACCGTGTCGAACAGGACTATGTGAAAGTTTCGGCCGACAACTATGCGCAGCGCCGGGTGCTGGGCGTGGCCTCCGCCGATACGGCTGTCGGCTCCTTTCTGTATGCCGGCGAATTCGAAGTGCGTGACGGCCCCTGGGACCTGGATGAAGACCTGCGGAAATTCAATGGTTTTGCCAAGTACACCGGCACGCCATTCGGCGTCGACAGCCAGCTGATCCTCACCGGCTACGACTCAAAATGGAACTCTTCCGACCAGATCCCCCTGCGGGAAGTCCAGAATGGCAATCTGTCCCGTTTTGGCTTTGTCGATCCCAGCCTGGGCGGCAAATCCTTTCGTTACAACCTCATCGGCAATTTTGATCTGGGCTCTACCGATGTCAATGTTTATGGTTCCCGCTACGGACTCAATCTGTTCAGCAACCCGACCCTCTTCCTGAATGATCCGGTCAATGGTGATGGCATCGAGCAGGAAGACCGGCGCTGGGTCTTTGGCAGCTCCATCAAACACAGCCAGGATTTTACCTGGGGGCGGCGTAGCGTAACGCCGTTACTGGGGTTGGATCTGCGCTACGATGACATAGGAAAACTCAGCCTCTTTCGCACTGCCCAGCGCGAGCGCATCGGTGTCACGCGCAATGATGCCGTCCAGGAACTCAGCATCAGTCTCTATGCTCAGACGCAAATTCAATGGACGGACAGTTTTCGGACCACGTTCGGGGTGCGCGGTGAACTCTACAACTGGGATGTGAACGCCCGGCGTGAAGCCAATTCAGGCTCCGGCAGTGATGCCATCGTGCTGCCGAAGTTTTCCGCCGCGTGGATTCCCATGGCAGGCTATGAGCTGTATGTCAGTTACGGCCAGGGCTTTCATTCCAACGATGTGCGGGGGGCTGAGATCCGCGTCGACCCGGTCAGTGGCGACCCCACGGAACCGGTAGACGTGCTGGTACGGGCCAAGGGTGGTGAAATCGGTATTCGTGCCGAGCCGGTCGATGGCGTGAACCTGACCCTGGCCGGCTTCTGGATGGATCTGGCGTCCGAACTGGTTTTCGTTGGCGATGCCGGCACCTCAGAGCCCAAGGGACCCACCCGTCGGCGTGGGCTTGAATTGACCGGATTCTGGGAAATGAACGACTGGCTGGTACTGGATTTCAATACCAGCGTGAACCACTCCCGCTTCAAAAATGCCCCGGCTGGCATGGACCGGGTTCAGGATGCCCTGAAGACGACCGCCAGCGCCGGACTGACACTGACCTTGCCGAACAGTTTTGTCGCCAGCTTCAGAATGCGGCATTTCGGTGATGCGCCACTGGAGGAAACCGGGACGGTTCGTAAACCAGGCACGACGCTGTACAATCTCGGCCTGTCCTATGATCTCAGCGAACACCTGCAATTGGGCCTGGATGTCCTCAACGTCTTCGACGCCCGCGACAATGACATCGTCTTCTTTTTTGAATCGCAGCTGCAAAACGAGGCTGCCCCGGTGGCAGACCTGCATTTTCATCCGGTGGAACCGCGCACCTGGCGCGGCAGCATCAGATATCATTTTTAAGAAGCCCTCTGCAATGTTCCCGGTTTCTTGTTAACGCGCATTTGGGGTAAGATTGTGCCCGACCGCCGGATATTCCCGGCCCAACCTTTCCCTGAGAGATTTTTTCGGCCCCATGTCCGAGTCTTCATCGACCAACAGCAATCCAGGTTTTGGCGGTTCCCCTCTGGCGAAGACCGCCAACCTCAAGCTGCCGCCCCATTCCATCGATGCCGAGCAGGCCGTGCTGGGCGCCCTGATGCTGGACAACCGGGCCTGGGACAGCGTCATGGAAACCATCCTGGCCGAGGATTTCTACCGTCGCGAGCACAGCCTGATTTTTCAGGCCATGCATGAACAGGCAGCACGCAACAGCCCCATCGACGTCGTGACCCTGGCGGAAGTACTGGATAACGCCAATAATCTGACCAATGCCGGCGGCCTGGATTACCTGGGCGAACTGGCCAACAATACCCCCAGTTCCGCCAATATTCTGGCCTATGCCAATATCATCCGCGAACGCTCCATCCTCAGAAAGCTGATCGCCGTCGCCAACGATATTGCCAACAGCGGTTTCAATCCCGACGGCCGCGACAGCGCCACCCTGCTGGATATCGCTGAACAGCAGGTTTTCAATATTGCCGATGAACGCCCCCGCGATGGTGGCCCGCAAGCCCTGAACCCACTGCTCAAAACCGCTCTCGACAAGATCGACCTGCTGTTCAGCACCAAGGGGAGCATCACCGGCCTGAGCACCGGCTACAAGGACCTCGATGACATGACCTCGGGTTTGCAGCGTTCCGACCTGATCATCGTGGCCGGCCGCCCGTCCATGGGCAAAACCAGTTTTGCGATGAACATGGTGGAAAATGCCATTATCCATGGCAACAAACCGGTGTTGGTGTTCAGCCTGGAAATGCCTGCGGACAGCCTGATCATCCGCATGCTGTCCTCCCTGGGGCGCATCGATCAAAGCCGGATGCGCAACGGTAAACTGGAAGAAGATGACTGGCCCAAACTCACCGTCGCCATGAACAAGCTCAAGGACCGTCCGCTGTTCATCGATGACACCCCGGGGCTGAGTCCGATGGAAATGCGGTCGCGGGCCAGACGCGTCATGCGTGAACAGGGTGAACTGGGAATGATCATGGTCGACTATTTGCAGCTGATGCAGGTCAAGGGTTCAAGCGAGAACCGCACCGGCGAAATTTCGGAAATTTCCCGCGCCCTGAAAACCATGGCGCGGGAATTCAATTGTCCTCTGGTGGCACTGTCCCAATTGAACCGGAGTCTGGAACAACGTCCCAACAAGCGCCCCGTCATGTCGGACCTGAGAGAGTCCGGCGCCATCGAGCAGGACGCCGACGTCATCATGTTCATCTACCGGGACGAGGTCTACCATGAGGACAGTGAGCACAAGGGTATCGCCGAGATCATCTTTGCCAAACAGCGCAACGGGCCTATCGGGACCCGCAATCTGAGTTTCATCGACAAGTACACCCGCTTTGAAAACTTCATGCCCATGAATCCTGACCAGGGCCATGCCGGCTACGATCATTGACAGGAGCCTCGAGGGCATGTCCATCAGGGGCCGTGTTCAGGCCAGTATTGATCTTCAGGCCGTGCAGGCAAATTTCCGAAAGGCGAAATCCCTTTCCGGCAACAGCCGGATGGTCGCGGTGGTGAAAGCCAATGCCTACGGCCATGGCCTGGTGCCCGTCGCCACGGCCCTGGACGAAGCCGACCTGTTTGCCGTTACTGATCTCAACGAGGCACTGCAACTCAAGGCTGCGGCCATTGAGAAGCCCGTGTTGATCCTGCAGGGTTTTATCGACCGGGATGAAATCCCGCTCATCGCGGCATCCGGTTTTCAACTGGTTCTGCATTCCCTGGAACAACTGGCCGTACTCGATGAGGCACTCGATGCCAGCACGCTGGTGCAGCCCCTCACCTGCTGGCTGAAAATGGATACCGGCATGGGCAGGCTGGGAATTCCCGCCCGTGACTATGCGACAACCTGGCGCCACCTGCGCAGCAAACCTTATATCAACGATGTGATCATGATGACCCATCTGGCCAATACCAGCCTGCCCGGTTCCGCGCTGACAACAGCACAACTCAAAGACTTCAATGCTGTGCAACATGAACTGGCTGCTGAAGGACCTGCGACCAGCATTGCTTCTTCGGCCGGCATTCTGTCAGACCTTGGCATTCAAGCCGATTGGGCGCGTCCAGGCATCATGCTCTATGGCAGCTCTCCCTTTCCCTGGAACATCAGCAACTTGCGGGCAAGCAGTCTGCATCTGGCGGCAGTCATGACCTTACAAGCCAAAATTATCGCCATAAAAGACATGAACAAGGGTGATAATGTGGGTTACTGCTCGCAATTCATCTGTCCTCGCCCCATGCGGGTCGGCATCGTCGCCATCGGTTATGCCGATGGCTATCCCAGCAATACGCCCAACGGCACCCCGGTGCTGGTCCGGGGCAAGCGCTGCGAAACCATCGGCAGGGTTTCCATGGACATGCTCGCGGTGGACCTCAGTGAACATCCTGAGGCCTGCACCGGTGATGTCGCCACCTTGTGGGGAAAGGATCTGGCCATCGATGAAATTGCCGCAAAAACCGGCATTCTTTCCTACAATCTCACGTGCAGCATCACCCGGCGGGTCAATTTTGTTTATGAACGTTCTGAATAACGCTGGTCCCTCACATGGCTAAAACCAAAAGCGCTTATGTCTGTACCGATTGTGGCGCCGAACACACGCAATGGCAGGGGCAGTGCATGGCCTGCCAGCAATGGAACACCTTGAGCAGAATTGCGCTTGGTGCGACCAAAACACCATCGTCGCCCCAGCATTTCAATCGTGCCGGCTACAGTGGTGACCTTTCCGCTGTGCAGACCCTGGACGCCATCGACTTGCAGGCACAACCGCGATTCTCCACCCGTATCGGTGAATTTGACCGGGTCCTGGGTGGTGGACTGGTGCCGGGTTCCGTGGTGCTGATCGGCGGCAATCCCGGCGCCGGCAAAAGCACGCTTCTGCTGCAGATCATGTGTCTGCTGTCGCAGGAAACAGAGGCTTTGTATGTCACCGGTGAGGAATCGCTGCAACAGGTGGGAATGCGGGCCAAACGGCTGGGCCTGCCTGCATCCCGGCTCAAAATGCTGGCCGAAACCAATATTGAACAAATCACCACTATCTCTCAACAGCTCAAACCAAAACTCATCGTCGTGGATTCCATTCAGGTCATGCACAGCGCGGATGTGCAATCGGCACCCGGCAGTGTTTCACAGGTGCGGGAATGCGCGGCCTTTCTGATCCAGTATGCCAAGCAGACCAATACTGCCTTGTTCCTGGTTGGGCATGTCACCAAGGATGGCAACCTGGCCGGACCCAAGGTTCTGGAACACATGATCGATTGTTTCATGATGCTCGATGGTGGTGAGGACAGTCGTTTCCGTACCCTGCGCGGGCACAAGAATCGTTTCGGCGCGGTCAACGAACTGGGCGTATTTGCAATGACCGAAACCGGTCTGAAGGAAGTAAAGAATCCATCCGCCATTTTCCTCGCCCGTACTGAAGAGGCCTCACCCGGCAGTCTGGTAACAGTGTTGTGGGAAGGCACCCGGCCCTTGCTGGTGGAAATCCAGGCCCTGGTGGACAGCAGTCAGCTGGGCAACCCCCGCCGTATCGCCGTGGGCCTCGATCACAACCGCATGGCCATGTTGCTGGCCGTGCTGCACCGTCACGGCGGACTGTTCATGGCCGATCAGGATGTTTTTGTCAACGTGGTTGGCGGCGTCAAGGTTAGCGAGACCAGTGCAGACCTGGCGCTTGTTCTGGCCATAGTTTCCAGTTTTCGGGACGAGGCACTGGCGCAGGATCTCGTCGTTTTTGGTGAACTTGGTTTGGCCGGGGAGATCCGGCCGGTACCGAGTGGTCAGGAACGTTTGCACGAAGCGGCGAAGCACGGTTTCCGCCGGGCCATAGTGCCCAGGGCCAATGTCTCCCGGCACAAGATCGAGGGCATGACCATCATCCCCGTCACCCGTCTCACCGAGGCCATTGAAGCGCTTTAGCGGACATGTGCCTACAAACCGATTTCCCTGCGTAGCCGCTTGAAGGACTCGCAAACACGCTCGATCTGTTCGCTGGTATGGGCAGCACTGACACTGCAACGTACCAGCGCCGTGTTTTCCGGTGCAGCAGGTGGCAGGATCATGTTGACATAGATCCCGTCCTCCAGCAGCCCTCGCCACAAGGCCAGCGCCTGGGCCGGGCTCTCAAGAATGGCGGCGACCACCGGACCGGGATCAGGCCCCAGCTTATAACCAAATCCGGCAAGACTGGCGTACAACTGCTTGGCATTGCGCCACAACTGTTCCCGCAATGCGACACCATCACGCAACAACTTCAATGCCATCCTGGTCGAGGCAATCGTCGTCGGGGAGGATGACGCCGTGAAGATATAAGGACGGCTGACATAGCGCAACTGATCCAGTTGCGGATGATTGCTCACACAATAGCCACCGATACTGCCCAGACTTTTACTGAACGTCCCCGTAATGAAATCGACTCTGTCGAGCAGGCCTGTTGCTTCCACCAGGCCCTGGCCAGTCGCCCCCAGCACACCCAGAGAGTGGGCTTCATCAACCAGAAGAAGACTCTGGTATTTCTCCTTCAATTCCACAAAACCGGCCAGAGGTGCCTGGTCTCCCAGCATGCTGTAGATACCTTCCACGATGATCAGAGTCGATTTTGTTCTCTCCCCCAGACGACGCAGGCGCTTGTCCATGTCGGCCACATCGTTGTGGCGAAAACGGACTATGTCCGCACCACTCAGGCGGCAACCATCATAGATGCTGGCATGACAATCCGAATCGATCAGCAAGACATCGCCGGGGCCGGCGAGACCCGAGATGGCGCCGAGATTGGCCTGATACCCGGTCGTAAACACCATGGCCGAGCGACACTGGTAAAATTCGGCAAACTCGCGTTCCAGGGCACGATGCCCGGTGTAATTACCGTTCGCCATGCGCGAGCCGGTCGTCCCGGTGCCCTCACTATCAAGAGCATCATGCGCTGCCTTCAGGCATTCCGGGGAAAATGTCAAACCAAGATAGTTGTTCGTTCCAAAAAATAATATGCGACGATTTCCGACCCTGGCTTCTGTCGATGAATAAATTTCTTCCACCGGCATGCCAAAGGCATCGAGTCCATCAGGCAGCATCGCTTTCCGTTCTGCCGCAGCAGCATCCAGTCTATCCAGTAGGGTATTCATTGTTGAGATTTTATTTTTCCAATCAGAATTGAGAAATCCCGAACGGATTGAATGTCCGCCAAGGCATTTATGGGGATGGTAACATCGAATTCATCTTCGATTTCCATGATCAAGGTCAAGACCTTGACAGAATCAAGAGCCAGCTGTTCCAGCAAGGTCCGGTCCGGGTCTATTGCCTTGCCACCACCCTGTTGTTCCAGATGCCGGCAAAGCTGTTGCAGAATTTCATTATTAGTGTTGGTCATTGTAGCAGTCCGAATTATCGTGATAATTGTTTGTGAATCACAGCAAGTGCGGCAGGGTTTCTCCCGGGGTCAATGTGGGTTGCCAGTCCGGCAATGCGGCAAGCAGGGGCGTGTTGTCACAGACCCAGTCCGGATGCAGCAATTCCCGCACTTTGCCGGGAGTCAGCATGGGGGCATAGCGCAGCACGCAAGCCAGGCCCAGATTCACTGTCGCCGCCAGCAGAATCAGGCGTGCCGGCAATGCCTGCACCCGGACCGGTCTGTTCCACACTGCTTGCGCAATCGCTGCCAGGGACTCGCGATCATAGCCGCCGGGTCTGCCATCATCAAGTTCAAAAATACCCGATACGGGTTCAGGAGCAGCCAACCAGCATCCTATCGCTGCCACCAGATCCGTCACATGCAAGAGGCCCACCCGGGTATTGATACGACCCGGCAAAGGCAAGGTTCCCCGTCGGGTAAACCGGAACAAGGGCAGAAGTTCACGATCGCCCGGCCCGTACACCGCCGTTGGCCGGAATGCAGCCCAGGGCATGGATTGTGCCCGATCTGCCAGCACCTGCTCTGCCATCCGCTTGCTGTTGGCGTACCAGGAAAGCTCCGGCTGTCTTGCAGCAAGTGATGACATCAGCAAAAAACGAGGCGCTGCGTCCTGTTCCAGACAGGCCTTCACCAGATTCTCGGTGCCGGCAACATTGGTGTGATTGAATTGCCGGGCGGATCTGCCCCGGACTGCCCCGGCGCAATGCACGACTGCCGAGGCGCCAACAAGCAGTTCTCTCAGTGCAGCCCGGTCATCGAGATCACCGCTGACCCAGTGGATGGCGTCAGTATTCAGACGGGGACGACGGGTCAGAGCTCGTACCCGCCAGTGGTTTTCCTGCAAACGCTGCAACAATGCACGCCCGATGAAGCCAGTGGCACCCGTGACGGCTACAGTTCCCTCCATGCCTCGACTATCTGTCCAGGGAATGAACTGACAGCGGGTCTCCCAGATTGCTTCGTTGCATAAAGCCCAAACGTGCAGCCGAGCGCGACAATTTACCTGATGACGTACGTGGCAGGGTATGCGGAGAAACCAGATCCACCAGACAACCAACTCCAAAAGCCTCATAGACCAGGCGCTGCAGACGCGTAATCAAGGATTGCCGATCCGCCACTGAATTCAGCCGGCATTCTATAACCAGCACCACCGTCGGGTTGTCGTTATCATCAACCAGACTGAAGGCGGAGGTTTCGCGGGCTCTTACTTCTGGCTGCTGTTCCGCCATATCTTCAATATCCTGAGCCCGGATGTTGCGGCCATTGATAATAATGACATCGGTGCGGCGACCGGTAATGTACAAATCACCATCATGCATGAAACCGATATCACCGGTATCCAGCCACTTGTCCGGCCTGAGTGCCTGACGGGTCTCTTCCGGATTATTGAAATAGCCATTCATGATGCTGGGGCCACCTGCCAGCACACTGCCAACCCGCAGGTCAGGCAGTATCTGTTCGTTATCGTCAACGATCTTGACCGTGTGCCCGGGAAGCGGCCGCCCGCAATTGACGAATTCGTTGTATTTTCTGCCGTCAGCCTGTATGCGCAGGGCAACACCTTTATCCATCAGGGTTTGGGCATCCACTCGCATACTTTGGAAATTGTCGCGGATATGGGCAAAACTGATGGCCAGCGTTGCTTCGGCCAGACCATAACAAGGCAGGAAGGCCTTTTCATTGAACCCGGCGGGGGCAAATTTTTCTGCAAAGGTCTTCAGGGTTTCCGAACGAATGAGTTCGGCACCGACACCCGCTGCACGCCAGCAACTCAGATCCAGACTCTCCACATCGGCATTGCGGGCGCGCAAACTGCACAGTTTGTAACCAAAGGGCTGACCAAAGGCGATGGTACAGCGATTGCGACTGATCAATCTCAGCCATTGCATGGGCCGCACAGCAAAATCATGGGTAGACAGATAATCGACCGAAAGCTGGGCAACCATCGGAGCCAGTATCAAGCCCACCAGACCCATGTCATGATAGAAAGGCAACCAGGACGCGCAGCGATCTTCAGGGTGCATTTCCAGCCCGCTGCGAACTATCCCCTGCAAATTACTCATCAAGGATTTTTCAGTAATCACCACAGCCCGCGGTGCGCGCGTGCTGCCCGAGGTAAACTGAAAATAGGCGGTTTCATCAGGCTGGCCAGGCTCACAAACGACATCCCGGACCGGAAGCGAAGCAAGCTCGTCCGGTGTACCAACCCATTGCAAGCCGTCCAGGCCCTCTACGGCTTCCTGCAGAAACTTTATAAAATCAGGATTTGCCAGGGCAGCACTGGCCTGCCCACTTTCCAGCATGCCCCGCAGATGACGCACATAGACGCCATGGCTACCCAGGTTTACCGGGATGGGCATGGCGAAGGGTATCAAGCCTGCGTAGCGACAGGCAAAAAACAAATCCACGAATTCGGGGCTGGTATCGGCAATCAATGCCACCCGGTCGCCACGTTGCAAGCCCAGGGCCAACAAACGTTGCGCAGACAGTTTTGCGTTGTCCCGAAGGGTGCGATAAGACACAACCGAACGCAAATTGCCCCTGGCATCATAGAAGTTGTAGCCGGTAATACCATCGGCCGCATATTCCAGTGCACTGGTCAGCGTATCGAAATCCGCCAGACGCTGAGCCTGATTATTGCGGGTCGGAGTCGGGTTCAGGAGTGCCGAGGCTGGGGTCTTGTCAGAAGGCTGAACGTCATCTCCAGCCGCTGCAGCAGCACTTAAATTTACAATAGTCAAATTCAGAACCTTCTGTTTTGAGTTATTCGGTTGTTTTCGGGCGATCTTAATTTTATTATCTTAATAAAATTCAATGGATTAAACCAGCTTTATTTACCAGGCCTTGCAAACAAAGGTTTATCCCCTGATCCGTTTCTTTCAACCCCGCCCGCATAACCCAGCAGCGGTACAGAGACACTTTCCTGATCAAGCGCGAAACTCTAATTACAATCGCTCTTCTGTGCAAGCCCAAAATCAATATTTTAAGCGCATTTCAGTGCCGATAATGATGATTTTGCTGACCAATGCCAGGCCATCTCCATCCACCTGCCTTGTTTGCGCCTTTCTTCATTGCATCACCGCCAGGAATCCGCCATCACCTATAGACCCTTGACGTCGGGCTTTATTACACCTTTGTTACACCCTCATTACACCCTTACACGCTTTCCGGCAAAAAACCCTGTTAAATTTAGCCTGTCATTGACACCAGCTGGTAGAATGGCGATTTTACACTGTTTAACCCAAAGCCCTATATTATTTTATTGTTTTCAGCATCATCGTTCTCATGACCCAGCCCGGCACACAATATCACAGTTCCAGGTCTCAAATCTCCTCCGCACCCATCTTTGTGGTTCCGGTCACAGGCCGCCGCATGGGCGCCTTTATCGACCTGCCCTGGCAGATCTACCGTGATGATCCATACTGGGTACCTCCGCTTCGACTGGAGAGACGCCTGCATTTTTCCAGATTCAATCCGTTTTTCAAACATGGAGAATGGCAGGCATGGCTTGCTTACCGTGGCGATCAGGCGGTTGGCCGGATCAGCGCCCAGGTTGATCAGCTGCACCGCGAGCGGCACGGCCCCGACACGGGTCATTTCGGTCTGTTTGAATGCATAGACGATAATGCCGTCTGTAGCGCGCTCATGACAAGTGCCGAGACATGGCTGGCATCCCGCCATGCAAGACGCATCAGCGGCCCCTTCAATCTCTCCATCAATCAGGACTGTGGCATTCTCGTCGATGGCTTCAATACCCCACCCTCGGTCATGATGCCCCACTCACGTCCCTGGTATGGCCGCCTGCTGGAAGAGCAGGGTTATCAGGGCGCACAGGATCTGCTTGCCTACTGGGTCAAGGTAGACTTTGATTCATCACCACTGATGCGCAGGCTGATCAAGAAATTCTCCGGCAAGGTAAAAGTAAGAAAGCTGCGACGCGACAAATTCCCGGAAGAGATGGAAATGCTGCGTGACATCTTCAACGATGCCTGGTCGGAAAACTGGGGCTTCATACCCTTTACCCAGGCTGAATTTGCCGAATTGGGCAGCATGCTGCGCTTGTTGTTGCCGGATGACTTTATCCAGATCGCAGAGGTGGACGGCATACCCGCCGCCTTCATGGTGACCCTGCCCAACCTCAATGAAATCCTGAAAGACCTTGATGGCAGTTTGCTACCATTTGGTTGGTTTCATTTGATTCGGCGTCTCAAAACAAAAACAGTGCATACGGGACGGGTTCCCTTGATGGGGGTGCGCAAGCAGTTCCGGAATACACCGCTGGGTGCCGCCCTGGCGTTCATGGTGATTGACGCGTCCTGGCCACCGGTATTCGCCCGGGATATCCGGGGAGCAGAAATGTCATGGATTCTGGACAGCAACAAGCCCATGCGCACGATACTTGATAATGTCGGCAGCCATCTGTACAAGCGTTACCGGCTGTATGAAAAAACTCTGCCGGAAGGTCAGAATCCAGAATGAAAACAAATTGCCAACAGGGCGCTTGTGAAAATCATTGACCGATACCTTCTGCATGAAGTGCTGAAACCCTTCATCGTGGTGCTGGTGATCCTTGCGGGCCTGTTTGCCAGTTTCAGCAGCGCCCGCTTTCTGGCGGAAGCCGTCACCGAATCACTGGGCTTCGCCGCCCTGTTGCAACTGGTGCTGCTGAGAACCTTGATTGCTCTGGAAGTGCTGATGCCTGTGGCAATATATGTTGCCGTCATCATCGGCCTGGGGCGGCTTTACAAAGACCAGGAAATGGCTGTGCTGAGTGCGGCCGGCATCAGCCGGTATCGAGTGATCTATGTCGTCATGCTGCTTGCCTTTCCGGTCGGCATTGCCAGCGGCCTGCTGTCCGTTTTCGCCCGGCCCTGGGCCTATACGGCCAGTTACCTGCTGGATGCCCGTGCCCAGGCGGAATTGAATACAGACCGCTTCCAGGCTGGCCGTTTTTATGGCGATGACAACAATGGCAGTGTGCTGTATATCCAGGCCAAGGGCCGTGTCAACCGGGACATGGAAAACATCTTTTACTACGACAGTCGTGACCAGGGCAGCCAGGTTATCGTTGCCCGCGAAGCCAGGCGTCTGCTCTTGCCTGGAGAGAAACCGCAATTGAAGTTATCTGAGGGCTATATCTATGAACTCATGCCTACCGGCAGCAATGAATCAACACTGAAATTCAGGGAAATGGTCTATTCTTCGGGCGTCGATGACGAAGTCGGCTACAAGCTCAAGGCCGCCCCGACCGCAGCCTTGCTTAAATCCGATCTGCCCAATGAAATCGCCGAACGACAATGGCGGCTCTCGCGGCCGCTGGCAACGATACTGCTGGCCTTGCTGGCAATCCCCTTCAGCCGGGTATCGAACCGACAGGCCAAGGGTGAAAAATCCTTGATTGCAGCCCTGATTTTTGCTGTTTATTACAACCTGAGCGGATTGGCCCGAACCTGGGTGGAGCAGGGAACAGTCCCCGCCATACCAGGCATCTGGTGGTTGTATGTCTTGATCTTCCTGCTGGTGATGCGTTTGTTATGTCCTGACATATGGCGCAAAGTGACGACCTTCCGATGACGATCATCAGCCGCTATCTTTCCATCCAAATCTGCATGGGCCTGCTGGTGGCAACGGCCGTACTCCTGCCCCTGTTCAGCTTTCTTGACTTGCAGGAGCAACTGGACGACGTGGGTCAGGGCATCTACCAGACCCGGGATGCCTTCTTCTATACACTTATGCTGTTGCCCCGCCGCTTTATTCAACTCGTCCCCTTCATTGCCCTGCTCGGAAATGTGGCCGCCCTGGGACGTCTGGCCACCAATCTGGAACTGATCTCACTGCGGGCGGCGGGACTCTCGCCCGCCCAGATCAGCCTTGTGCCTCTGAGCGTTGGACTGGTACTGCTGGTGGCGGTTATGGGGCTTGAGCAGTTCGTCGCCCCGCAACTGCAACAGCAGGCCATAGCCTCCCGGAATGCGGCACTGGGAATGAGCACTGAACTCGGAGAAAATCTGGGCGTATGGACCCGCAACAAAGAGCAGATTCTGCGCATCGGTGAAATGCAGCATGCCACCCGGGCAATGGATGTGGAAATTCTGCAGTTCGACTCTGACGGTCTCCTGCAAAAGTTCATTTATGCCGCCTATGCCGATATCGTCAGTGACGATATCTGGGTTCTGACAGACGTCCTGGTCAAGACCATCAGCCCGGGGCAGATCAGCTCGGAACGCTTTCAGTCCCTGAACTGGGAGCCTTTTCTGGAACCGGCAGAAATTCCCACACTGACCAAACCGCCAGAAAGTCTGTCACCTACCGAACTGTTTCGCCATGTGCAGTTTTTACGAAACACCGGCCAGGAAACCAAGGGCTATGCGCTTGCCCTCTGGCGCAAGGCCGGCGGCCTGTTCACAACCATTGCCATGGTGCTGATTTCCATACCCTTTGTATTCGGTTCTGTGCGCAGCGGTCTGGGCAACAAATTGGTATTCGCGGCTCTCACCGGCATCGGGGTCTACCTGCTCGATCAGATCGTGGCCAACGCCGGCCTCCTGCTCAATATCAATCCGGCGCTGACGGCCATACTGCCGGGGCTGGCATTGATTGGTCTTGCCAATCTCTGGATTCGCCGGCTGGTTTGAGGGGCAGGAATCATGACGACAAGGTCACGGCTTGCAAGACTGGCATCGGGTCACGGCCGTCTGGGCATACTGTTCAACCCGCTCAGCGGCAACAATCGCAAGAGCGGACGAACTCTCTGGGTCGCACTCACGGCAGTGCCCGGCGCCATCTGCCGGGAGGCAAAAACCTCGGCTGAACTGGAAGCCTCTCTGGCCGCCTTCATCAAGGACGACATGGATCTGCTGATCGTCGCAGGCGGCGATGGCACCCTTCAGGCCGTGATAGGGTATCTGTGCGCCAATACCGAGCCTGGGCAGTGGCCCCTGCTGACAGTGATACCGGGCGGTACGACCAATATGACGGCGCTGGATCTGGGTCTGGATGGCAAACCGGCGACGATTCTCCAACGCTTGCGCGAAAGCCTCTCTGGCAATGTCAGCCCGGTGTTGTTGCAGCGGCCGGCCCTGCGCATTGAACAAGCAGGCAGTGCGCCGGTTTATGGCATGTTCTTTGGCGGCGGCTTGATTGCCAGAGCCGTCAAGTACTCGCGAAGCCGAATCAAGGGGCTGGGCATCACGGGCAGTTTTTTTTCCGTCATTATCGCCCTGCGTTGCCTGCTGGGCTTCGTATTTGGCAAAAGCCGAAGCAATGGCGCCTGGGGTCCGGCAGAGATGAGCATCACCCGGGAAGATGGTCGTGTCCTCAAGGGGCATTACTTGTTCGCCGTCGCCACCACGCTGGAGCGTCTTATCTTCGGCATGCGCCCCTATTGGGGACAGGAACCGGCACCCGTTCATGTCACGCTGGTGGAACAAAGCCGCCACTACTCCTGGCGCAAGCTGCCACAGCTATTCTCCGGCAATGCCAGGGGGCTTGATGAGCAACAGGGATATCATAGCTATAATGCCCAGAGCATGGAGCTGATCATGGATGACGACTACATCGTCGACGGCGAGCTTTACCGGGCCGATAGTCAGGCCGGCCCCCTGCGCATTTCTGCGACGCCTGCAATAACTTTCCTCATACCCTGATCTACTGAAGAAACCAGAAGGCCGCCTAATTGACTCAAAATTCCATTGCAAGCAACATCGGGCAGCCTCCCGCCGCACTGCTCCGGGAGGTGTCCTCCCAGACCTCTCGAACCCTGGCCGCCGATTTTCTGCCATTCCAGGAAGCCCTGAAGACACGTTTCGGCGCGTCTCTCGATGCCATTATTCTTTATGGTTCCTGCCTGCACAGTCAGGATCTGAAAGAAGGGATCGTTGATTTCTATGTGGTGGTGAATGATTATCGGCAGGCCTACCGGAAGCGGCACTTAGGGCTGCTCAATGCCTGGTTGGCACCCAATGTCTTCTATCTGGAAATTCCGGGGGAGACTTTCACCCTGCGCGCCAAATACGCCGTGATTTCGATGGCCAATTTTGAAAAAGGCACCCGCGACTGGTTTCATTCCTATCTCTGGGCGCGTTTTGCACAACCGGTGCGCGTGCTGTATGCCCGGGATGCCACCTGCCATTCGCAAATCGAACGGGCACTGGCCCAGTCCGTGCTCACCTTTCTCAAGGCCACCGTGCCGGCCCTTGGCGACAGCCAGGTGAATGCGGAAGAGATCTGGACGCAGGGCCTGACATTGGCCTACGCTGCTGAATTGCGTCCGGAACGCAGTGGTCGTGCGCGTCAACTGACCCATCTCAATATGGGGGACTACATCCGGCTCACCGCACTGGCCGCACCCGCCCTGGGACCCCAGTTCGAGACACTGGGCCATGATGTTTATCAGTGCCATTTCGAGTCCATGGCGCGGCGTCGCATTCTCCGACAGTGGCGCTTGCGACGCTGGCAAGGCCGGGTCCTGTCAGTGCTGCGCCTGTCCAAGGCCACGCTGACGTTCGCCGGCTGCATCGACTATGCCGCATGGAAGATCAAACGCCATACCGGCGTCAGCGTGGAGATAACGCCGCATCTGAGGCGGCACCCCCTGTTATGGGGACTCAAGGTATTGTGGCAGTTGGTGCGGCAAGGGGTAGTGCGCTGAGAGGACGATCAGAACGTCTTATTCCCTTGCCGCAGATGGAGATGCTGCCGTCTCCCGCCAGATCCGCATCAAGGCATCCCAGAGACCTCTGCGCTGGGTTTGCAGATAAAGCCGGTTGTCGCTCAAGTCACTCACCAGCAAACGATGCGCCCTGCCCAGATTGTGATAGGGCAGGCTGGGAAACAGGTGGTGGGTGGCATGGTAGCGCAGACCCACGGGCGCCCACAGCGAGGTGATAAAAAGATTGCCCGGCACATTGACGGAATCCAGGTACTGGCCCACGACGCTCAGATGATGATCCGGCGCATTGCGATAGGCATGAGCTGCCAGTGTCCGCAGCGAATTGAGCAGGAAGATCATCATGCTGATCAGGTACCAGAGCAGCACTATCCGGTAGCTCAGCGCACCGCTGAGCAGCCCGGCAAGAATCACCGTGGCAAAAACAAAGGTCGCAAACTCCTGCACGCGCCAGTTTTTGTCATTGCGGATGGCGTTTGTCGGCCGCTGGTAATTCATATCGATGGTCAGGGACGAGGCCCGCGCCCAGACCAGCCTGCGCAGAGGAGGTATCAGGTAGGACAGCGGGGTCAACACCAGGAAACGGATCACAAAAAAACACGGCAGCACCAGTGACAACAGGACATAGGCAATCAGACCCGATGTTTTGCCGGCGGTAAACGCAAGATATTCGCCATCCTCCTCGGTGCCATAGACATCACGACGATGGTGGTCGTTGTGAACGCCGTCGTAGGTAAAGGACGGCACCAGCAAAGGCATGCCGCAAACGAGATTCCATACCAGGCGGAACACTTTGAAGGTTCCCTTCTTCAGATGCGCCAGCTCATGGATAAAGATAACGGCACGATAAAACGCCAGGGCGGCGATCACCATGGCACCCACCTGCCATGTGGAAAACGCCGGACTCCGCAAGGCCACGAAAAAAGCAGTCCACGCAAGGCTGATATGAAACAGGAAATCCACCCAGTAGATCCAGGGATTGGGGTTCATCAGGCCCCGGACCAGGGTTTGCGCTTCGCGCAGGGGAAACTCGTCTTCGTTAACTGACACGCTCATGCCTTCTGTTTCACTGATGCGGAATGCCGGCCAAAAAGCCAAAAAACACAGCCTTGTCTGCAAACGCTTGCACACTTGTCAGTCAAGGGCGGAGAGGCGGCAGTTTAGCATGTTGCGACGGGGGCGACGTGCATCCCGTGCTGCCTGATAAGCGATTTTAAGACAAAATGGCCATTCTCCCTACCACCGCCAGCGGAAAATTCCCTTGAATAGCGAAAGTGCTGTGATAGGATTGCAGCTTCCCGTCATGCCAGTTCTCTGGCGCTGAAAACTTGCATTTATCTGATATGACTACCTCTCTGATACCCGAGAGGCCACTGTTGATTTCTCCGACACTGGCCGCCACCATAGGCCTGGAGCAGGCGGTAATGCTGCATGTCATCAGTGAGCTGTTGCTGCAACACCCGGCGATCTACCGCAACTGCCGGCAGTGGGGCGAACTCAGCCAGAAAACCCTGCTCGAGGCCATGCCGTTCTGGGAGCTGTCTGAGCTCAAGCGGATCCGGAAAAATCTGCAGGAGCAAGGCCTGTTATTGGTGGAGCCGGCCCTGGATCGACTCGACATTGCCCTGTATGCCATCAACCAGGCCGCTGCGGCAAAACCGCAAGCAGCGGCCAAGGTCTCCTCTGCGCCTGCTGCCACAATACCGGCACCGGCAAGCTCTGTCTTCAGGCAAACTGCCGACAGTGGAACTGCCAGCCATATTCCGCCAGACTGGCAGCCCAACGAAGATATTTACCAACAATGTACTCATCACGGCATTCCCCGCGACTTCGTGGAGCAGCGGGTAAAGAGCTTTGTCATCTACTGGCGGGAACGGCAAAAAGCCCAATATTCCTGGCATCATACTTTCTTGAAATACATCCTGCGGGAATGGCGCAATGAGCAAAGCTATCAGGGCGCCAAGGAACTGGAAACCGACATGTCTGCGAACTGGCGGCCCAGCCAGGACGCCGTGACCATTCTCGAACATGCGGGAATCAGCTCTTCCTTCATCAAGGACTCGATCCCGGAGTTTATTCTGTACTGGCGCGAACGCGGCCTGGTCACCAGCACCTGGAGCACAAAATTCATCGCCCACGTGCGCAGGCAATGGGCCAAGTTCACGCTGGCGGTGGAACATGACAGTACGCCCCGCCTGATTCCTCCGGACTATCAACCCAGCGATGCCTGCTATGAAGTCCTGGGTCTGGCCAATATCGACATAGACTTCGCCCGGGAGCAAATCCGGGAATTTGTCCTGTACTGGCAGGACAGCAAACAGGTCAGCACATCCTGGAACACCAAATTCCTGCAGCATGTAAAATACCGCTGGGCCAGCCAGCACCTGGATTCCGCACCGATGAAGCAGCAGATGGAATCAGCCGTTGAACGCCTTACCGACCGCAGCTGGGCTGATTAGAAGCCTGTCGCTGCCAGGAAAGCCCTGCCCCGCTGTCCAGTCACTACAAACCCAGTGCCGAAAGCCCGGGGTGATCCGCGGGCCGCGGGCCCAGAGGCCAGCGAAACTTCCTGTCCGCTTCCATGATCGGCAGATCATTGATGCTGGCCCGGCGCACCTTCATCAGACCGTTTTCGTCGAATTCCCAATTTTCATTACCATAGGCACGGAACCAGTTGCCTGCATCATCATGCCATTCGTAGGCAAAGCGGACCGCTATACGATTTTCATGAAAAGCCCACAATTCCTTGATCAGACGATAGTCCAGCTCTCTTGCCCATTTGCGCTGCAGAAAAGCCACGATGTCGGCACGGCCCTCAAGAAACTCGACACGGTTACGCCATTGACTGTCAGGGGTGTAGGCCAGCGAGACCTTCTCCGGATTGCGATTGTTCCAGGCGTCCTCGGCAGCCTGTACTTTCTGTGTGGCGGTTTCATAGGTAAACGGTGGTAGTGGTGGTCTTGTATTCTCGGTCATGATCTTCCCTATTTCTCTGGTCAAAAGTCTGATCTTGCCACGGGTCTGTTGGCCTTGAAGACAGCATGGTAGCACGCAACAACGCCGGCTTTGATGCTCCAGCGTCCACATCTTGCTACCATAGCGTCCCATGACAGACATTGATTTCAGGGCACTGAGCGTGCAGATCCGGCACTGGGGACGAGAACTCGGTTTTCAGCAACTGGGCATCGCCGATGTGGACCTGGGTGAACATGAAGACCATCTCCTCAACTGGCTGAAAAACCGCTATCACGGCGACATGCATTTCATGGCGAAGCATGGCAGTCTGCGCAGTCACCCGGCGCAACTCTTGCCCGGCACCCTCAGGGTCATTTCCGTACGCCTGGACTATCTGCCGGAAAATACCCGCATGATCAAGGTCCTGAAAAATTCACAACAAGCCTATGTCTCCCGCTACGCGCTCGGCCGGGACTACCACAAGCTGATGCGCAAACGCCTGCAGCAACTGGCGGAACAAATTCAGCGGCATGTCGGCCACTTTGGCTATCGGGCCTTCGTCGACAGTGCCCCGGTACTGGAACGGGCACTGGCGGAAAAAGCCGGCCTGGGCTGGATTGGCAAGAACACCATGCTCATCAACAAGCGCGCCGGCTCCTGGTTTTTCCTGGGCGAATTGTTCACCGATCTGCCTCTGGAAACAGATGACAAGGCTTCGGATCACTGCGGCACTTGCCGCGCCTGTCTGGATATCTGCCCGACCCAGGCCTTTGTCGGCCCCCATCAACTGGACGCCCGCAAATGTATTTCCTATCTCACCATCGAGCTGCGCAGCTCGATTCCGGAAGAACTCCGCCCCCTGATCGGGAATCGCATCTTCGGTTGTGATGACTGTCAAAGCATTTGCCCCTGGAACAAGTTTGCCAGTACCTCCCGGGAGCCTGATTTCAGTCCGCGCCACCAACTCGACCGGGCTGCGCTGGTGGATTTGTTCGGATGGACGGAAGCAGACTTCCTGCGCAACACCGAGGGTTCGGCCATCCGCCGCATCGGTTACGAGTGCTGGTTGCGGAATATTGCCGTGGCACTGGGCAATGCCAAGCCCTCCGCCGAGATACTGGCAGCTCTCAAGACCCGCCTGACTCACGCCTCGGCTTTGGTGCGTGAACATACGCAATGGGCACTTGCCCGCCAGCAGAACGCCACATCCGGACAGCTCGATGCGCTTGCGCCGTCAGGCACCTGCCGTACTTTTCCTCCGTGAACACAGGATCATTAGTCAACCGCCGCCATTGGGGTATACTCCCCAGCCACCAGCAGCCACCTGAACACAGCAATATGTCCGGAAAAAACCGTCTTATCTTCTGTCTCGCCTTCATCAGCGGTTTCATCATCATGTCGATAGAGCTTCTGGGGGGCAGAATTCTTGCACCTTTCTTTGGCAACAGCATTTATGTCTGGGGCAGCATCATCACCGTCTTCATGTTGTCACTGTCCATCGGGTATCTGTTCGGGGGCAGATTGTCACTGCACAAGCCCAACCTGAAAACCTATGGCTTGTTTTTCCTGGGCGCGGCGCTGACGCTGCTGCCGCTGATTGTGTTTGGTGAGGCCATCATGGAGGCCCTGTTTCTGCGCATGGAAGACCCCCGCTATGGCTCCCTGGCGGTGTCCATGATATTGTTTTTCATCCCCACGGCGGTTCTGGGCATGATTGCGCCATATTCGGTAAGATTGGTGGTCATGGAAAGTCATCGCAGCGGTCATGTCGCAGGATCACTGTATTTCATTTCCACCATGGGCAGCGCCGTCGGCACCCTGGCCACCTCTTTCTATCTGGTGCTGTGGTTTGGGGTCAATCAGATTCTGATGGTCATAAGTACAATCCTTCTGATTTCCGGTCTTGCCGCCATACTGCTCGCAGACCTTCATAAAACAAGCACAGAGTAAGTCAGCATGGTTTCCGCAAATCCCGGGTTTTCAAATCATTCAGGTCTTTCGTCCCGATTTTTTATTCTGATCTGCTGCCTGGCACTGGTCACGCCGGCCACAGCCCAGCGCGGCATCCGCGAAATTCATCAGGAAAGGTCCCTGTACCGGAATATTCTGGTCACAGAAGATTCCGAACGCCGCTGTCTGCGTTTCACCGTGACCCGTGTCAGTGGCCAGAATCAGTCCTGTCGTTTTCTGCACGATCCGGAACGACTCGTGTTTCCCTACGCCAAGATGGTCCTGTCCAGCCTGCTGGTGCAGGACCATCCCAAGCGAATCCTGATTGTCGGCCTGGGCGGCGGAACCTTGTCCGAGGTTTACCATAGTCTGTTTCCCGAGGCCGAAATCATCATCTCGGAAATAGATGAAGCCGTGGTCAGGGTGGCGGAAGACTATTTCGAGTTTGAACAATCAGACAAAATAAAAGTGGATGTCAGTGATGCCCGGGTCTACATCAAGCGCGCAGGGCTCAGAAAAGAGCAATTCGACCTGATTATTCTGGATGCCTTCAATGGTGAATACATACCCGAACACCTGATGACCCGGGAATTTCTGGAAGAGGTCAAAGCCTTGCTGCCGGAATCCGGCATGGTGGTTGCCAACACCTTTTCCACCAGCCGTCTTTATGATGCCGAATCCGTGACCTACCAACAGGTATTTGGCGAAATTTACAGCATGCGCATCAGTGGTACCGGCAATCGTGTCATCATTGCCTCCCGGCAGGCACTGCCTGACCAGGACACGCTGTCGCGGCGGGCACCGACCTTCCATGACAGACTCGAGCGCTTTGGCATGGACATCAACGAGTACCCGCGCTACATGAGCACGGCCGTGGACTGGAACATCAGGGAACGCGCACTGACGGATCAGTATTCCCCGGCAAATCTGCTGAATAACTAAATCTGGCGGGAAGACCACAAATCTTTCCATTACCGGATAATTGGCTTAGAATCCTCCCTGAGTGTGATTCCCGCCTATCCGTAAACCCACTTAACCAGGAAAAGGAATACAGCATATGCGTATCAGTAAAAAAATCATTTTTGGCGCCTCACTGACATTGGTATTGGTGGGCTGCGCCAGCGTCGATCCGGGGCAGGTTGTGCGTCCCAGCGGAACGACACCCTACAGTGGCAATCGTCAGGCGCTGGTTGAACGCGGCCGGGCTCTTTGGACTGATGCCAGTATTGGCTCGAGCGGCCTAGCATGTCAAAGCTGCCACGTCAATGGCGCCCAGTTCAAGGATACCTTCAAGCAGGCTTACCCCCATCAGGTTGCGATGTCCACCAATATGGCCGGTCTGAATGAGATCAGTGCCGAGCAAATGGTGCAGTTTTGCATGATCGTACCGATGAAATCCGAGCCCCTGCCCTGGGAGTCAGAAGAACTGGCTGCGTTGACAGCCTATACTGTTGATGTTGCACAAAAGGAATTCATGGCGAAATAAGTCATTTCACATTCCTGAACCAAAAAAAGCACACTGGTTTGAGCCAATGTGCTTTTTTTATGTCTTCACAATTTTGCTTACTGTAACAATCGTCTACCCATACTGGCCTGCCTTCCGGCATCAAGGCTTATAACGATACCTTCTGGGGTTCTTGGTCATGATGTAGGCAACCACATCTTCAACCGCCTGATCATCAGGCAGGGTATCGGCCATCGGCTTCATTACTGCCCCATTCAGGTCCTTGGGGTCTGTACCACGTATGCCAGCCCTGAAATTTTTCAGTTGCTGAATCAGATACCATTCATACTGGCCGGCCAGCCTTGGGGCCTTGGTATCAGGATTACCTTCTGCGTCAGCGCCATGACAGGTTGCACAGATATTGTAATAGGTCGCGCCCTTATCCGCATTTCCTTGGGCCAGGGTATTTTCAGCCGCCAAAAACACCATCGACGCCAGACTCAGTACCAGCAATTTATTCATTACACGTATTCTCCAAAAAAACCTATGATCACTTACGGGGGAAGAGACCCCCTGGTACGTTTAAAAATTTCAGGTACCATCCAGCCAGACCTGGGTCGGGCTCCTAGAGTACCATCTGATTTGAAATTTTGTATAATTCCGAGCAGAGTTATCCAGAGGTTCCTTAAGGAACCTCTGGATAACTCTGGGGTGTCTCTCGGGAGTCTGAGAGGCTCGAATGCAAGGCGCCGTCCGCCGCCAATAGCGAGACTATTGGTAAGGACGGCAACTTAGGGGAATGTTTTTGGCTTCCTCTGGTCTATTGATCTTATCGGACCTGCGAATTTGTCTGACCTTTCCTTAAAACCATTTTTGTTCACTGTTAAGAGGCAGCCAGAATCATGAGACGCGTCATTTTACCGTTTCTTCTGTTAAGTCTGTTGGCATGCTCTGCTACACCGGAAGACGTCACCCGAGACCGGCAGTCACGCAACACCCTGGAAGAAAATCCGGCCATCAGCCTGAAATTTTTCAACGTTGGCGATTTCCAGTTGCAGTACGCCGAAGCCGGTGATATCGGCAAACCAACCATTGTATTTGTGCACGGAACTCCCGGTAGCTGGCGCTCGCTGGGACGTCTGCTGACCAGCCCGGAATTACAGGAAAGAGCCCGTCTTGTTTCTATCGACCGGCCGGGTTGGGGAGGATCAGTGTTGCCTGATGATAAAAGGAGCGAACCTGATTTTGCCGCTCAGGCTGAACTGATTACTCCGCTTTTGCGCCAACTCAAACAAGAGTCGGGCGGCAAGTCCCTGATTCTTGTCGGGCATTCCTATGGCGGTTCGATATCGCCGTATATTGCTTACGCCCATCCCGAATTGGTCGATGGTCTGTTCATGGCTTCCAGCGCCATCGACCCTGAGCTTGGCAAACCCCGATGGTACAACTGGGCTGCCAGCACCTGGCTGGTTGCACATCTGATCGATAATCGTCTGGTCAAGGCAAACGATGAAATATGGGGTGTCTATGATGCCCTGGAAACCCTGCGGCCCTGGTGGCAATCCGTCACCATCCCCATGATCTACATGCAGGGTGAAGAGGATGAACTGGTCGATCCCAGGAACCTGGATTTTGCCGAACAGGTATTGCCCACAGAGCATACCAGGGTGGTCAGGCTGCCTGAGCAGGGGCACCTGGTTCACATTCAGCAGCGCGAACTGATCACTTCACTTGCCCTGGAGCTGCTGGATCAAAGCATCAAAGTCAAAACCGCCGGCATATGAGCAGGACTCACACTTTTTCCCGGCTCGGCCTTCTCAGGGGGAGCCTGGTTTTTGCCCTGTGCCTCATGCAGGCGACGCATGCGCTGGCCGGCGATTTGTTGAGCAGGATAGAGGCATCCCTTGCCCAGGGCAGCGAAATAATGCATATCCCCACAGCCGCTTTTGCCGAGAAGCTGGCGGCGTCTGATTCAGGGCCGGTGCTCTTCGATGTCCGCAATCCTGATGAGTTTGCCGTCAGCCACCTGCCCGGGGCAATCAGAATCGACCCGGAAACAGCGGGAACGGCGTTTCTGGAGCAGTATGGCGGGCTCCTGGAAACCGATGAGGTAATCTTCTACTGTTCTACCGGACGCCGTTCGACAGCGCTGGCAGAGGAAGTGGCACAGACCATACGGGAGCGAGATCTGTCTTTGCCTTCTCCGGCCAATCTTCAGGGTGGCATTTTTCGCTGGCACAATGAAGGAAGAATGCTGGTTGATGCTCATGGCGCAACCGAGGCCATTCATCCGTATAACTGGATATGGAAAAACCTGTTGTCCAGAAAGGCTCTTGCCAGCTACGAACCGCAGGGCTTCTGAGCGCCTGGCGCCGGCACTCAATCATCCCGGTCAGTCTGATAACTCAGGCGCAGCACCAGCAGGATGTAGACACTGCCCCAGATCAGCCCAGGTAAAATGGCTTCCCAAACATCCCGGGTTCGCAGCAAGGTGTGCAAGGTCACGGGAATCGCCAGCATGACACAGAAGGTCAACAGAAAGCTGATGAACAAACCCTTCCTGTTGTAGCCAATCTTTTGCAGAAATGTGCGGGCGGCGGCGGTGACCAGCCAGGTAGAAAAAAAAGCGTACAATCCCTGCCCCAGCCCTGCGCGCAGGAGAGCTTCCAGGCCATACTCACTGTTTACATATGCAGCCCACGAGCCATAAACCACAAAGGCCAGGCTTGCCGTCAATAGATTAACTGGAAACATCCATCGTCAGCGTCAGCGGTTTGTTGTCGCTTCTGCCCAGAATCTCCGGAAAATATTTGAAGCCGGCTTTTTTCCTGCGCAGCTCCACCTGGACAATACTTTTGGTATGCGTTTTCTCCCTCTCCATCAACACGGAATGACTTTTCATGGCCTCATCCTGCTTCAGATGAAAACCCTTCAGAATATCATCCGCGCTTTTATCAGGCTCACTCCCCATCGCGGCAGTCCAGTCTGCAAAAAGTTCCTGTCGAAAAGCAATGACTTCCTCACGCTGCCATGACGAGGACGTATACATGAACCAGGGCTCCGCCTTGACTTCCCGATGCTGGTAATCGCTGCCATTCCACTGGAAATGATATTTTTGATTGTTCGATATCAGAAACAGATCAAATGGCATGAAGTTCCTGTAATCGAGCATCTTCAAAAAATCAAAAATATTCTCGAATCTACCATTTTTCAGCGATTCAGGAATGATCAGTCCTCTTGATTTTTTGGTCTCGGGCGCAAATGCATCATAACGATTGAGAAGACATAACATCAATCCGTAATTATTGATCCCCAACCAGGTGCCGTTTGACTCCCCATCCAGAGGATAGCAAAACTGAACACCCGCGACGGTCTGGGCATGAAGTCCCGCTTCATCCCTGCTCCTGACTTCATCACGATTCATCGTGACAATACACTGCCCTGGTGTGGAATAGATGCTTAATGTACACATGATGAGCGGGGTTCTACCTGGCTTCTGCAGTACGTAAATAGGTAACAGTAGCCGGAGCAAGACCGATGGCAGGATCTATACTGATACCCTGCTGCTTGGCCAGAAGAGCACAATAGGCAACGTGGTGAATGGTGTGGTACGAAATATAGTGCATTTCCCGCCGCAGATTGCTGCTCAGCATCACGTTGCTTGTTTGTTGGCAGGAAATCTCTGAAACGATTTCCAGAACTTTATCTTCTTTGAGTGATTCAGAGACCCAATGCGAAAGCTCCCTGATCATCTTTCTGGCAAGCGCAGGATTTCTTTCGGTTTCACTATCGCGGGTTCGCGTATTGTAATCAACAAGTCCGGAATCCAGACCACTTTTCAAAACCAGAAAGTGGTCAATCACATGACGTACATGCTTGCCGATACCGCTTTCTTCGTAGAGATTCTGTTTGCCAGCCGGCTCCACTTCGAGCGCGAGCAGAAGTGCATCGATCTGTGACAGGGATTCAACCAGTGAATTACGCAGCAGCTTCATTCTGTTTCCATCTCTGCAAAAAACGCTCTGTGCCTTCCACGCCCAAGTAGCGGTTCAAATACTTTACAGGGCTGTCCCGCAGGTCCACCAGGATCAATCCATCCAGGGAACTGTTGAAACCATGATTGACCGTAAACGATACAAAGCGTCCGTTCAAGGCCAGGTAGTGCCGCAACAACACCGGCACCCGCCGGCCCTGATCAAAACTACCCAGCAATTTGTTGATAATCGCAATATCTGAAAGTGACTCCAGGGTTCTGGATGTCCATATCTTGCCCTTTACCTTCAGCGGCGATACCGGATGAATATCTGTCAGAAACTCCGGCCTGGCCGGGAAGCACTTCAGCATGGTATCACTCAGAAACGCTCTGGCCAGCATCGAGTGTTCGCGGGAAATACTGACACAACCAAACAAGGTATGGTATTCAGGATTCTTCGCAACATAGGCACCGATACCCTGCCACAGCAGATCAAGAGCCCGCGGGTTGCGCTGATATTCCAGATTGACAAACGAACGACCGATTTCCAGCGCAGATCCAAGGCGCCTGATGTAACCTTCATCATAGCGAAACAGCGAGCGGCTATACAAACCCTGCACGCCATGGGCCTTGACAATCTCATCGCAACGCCCGATGCGATAAGCGCCGACCACCTTGTTTGCGACGCCATCCCAGACAAACAACTGCAAATAATGCGGATCGAAAACATCGGTATCAAGTTCCAGGCCTGTGCCTTCTCCAGATGCCCGAAAAGTCCTTTCCCGGCTCCAGGCAATGGCCGTCATGACGCTGCCGAGCCTGGCATGGGGCACACAGTACACACGAAATTCCTGCTTCGTCACCAACAGACAGTCATCGAGTCCGGCAAGATCCCTCAGCAGGTTTTCTTCATTGAACCCGGGGGGCTCGAGAACCTCCTGTGGCTCAGGCAAAACCGCTTCCTGCTGATTGATATTTTGCAGGACTTCCGAATTCAGACGCAAAAAGCCCGTCAGGGTCTGGTCATCATGAAACCGGGAAAGTTCTTTCGGGCTCAGCAGGTCACCGGCAACGATCTGTGTCGTACTGCCCTGCTTGTTGGATAACTCTCTCGCCAGCATGACGGTTCGCAGCCGCCGATGAATCAGGCCCATGGCATGGAACAGCTTGCTGTTGCGTCCCACGACCCAGAAGGGCATACAACTGGCCTGATAACGCCTGATCAGCCGGCCCAACATGGGAGTCCAGGGACGTTCCACGACCCTGCCTTCCCGCAGGTCAAGACTCGCCACGGTGCCGGCAGGAAACATCAACAGCGCCCCTCCCATACCCAGATGGCGACAGACGGCTTTCATACCTGCGGTGTTTTTTGCGGTACTGTTTGAGGACAGCACATCAACGCCGATGAACAGATCCCTGAACTCCGGAATCCTGGTGAGAATGCCATTGACCAGCACCTTGAGATCAGGACGGTGTTTCAGTAGCAGGCGCGCCAGCAAAATCCCCTCGATACCGCCAAAGGGATGGTTGGCACAAAAAATTACCGGACCCTTTTCCGGGATCTTGTGCAGGCGCTCCGGATGCACAAGATCCATTCTGGCATCCAGGGCATCCAGGGTATGCTCCAGCAGCCCGGCAGCCGGAGCATACTGGGCAAGGCTCCCCGGCTTTTCCAGCCAGCGCTGATACACTTCAACCAGCGGCTTGAGTCCGAGGATTCTTTCCAGCGCTGCCGCCAGCAGCCTGCTGCGTAGCGGCAGATGCAGGACGTTGGCTTGCTTGCTCATAGACTAAACCTCAGAATCAGATTCATTA
>JAVVEZ010000037.1:0-31977 GCA_032250895.1 Pseudomonadales bacterium
TTTCGGGAAAAACCCTGTCAAGCACTTTTTTCAAAAAATTGTGCTGAATAGTTACTGCCATTTTAGTGCTCCACCGGCCTGGGAGTAGCCGTAGCCTGGCAGGCGCAGGCTGATGTTGTCGGTCGAAGTGCCAAACAGCTCCGCCAGCTGCACCTGGCTCAGCCAGACCATTTTACCCTCCAGCCGCCTCGCTCGCGCGCCCAGGTCAGCAGATCGGGGTTGATGGGGATGCGGGTCATGTCATCCACGCCTCTCTTTCTTTGGTGCGACCAGCCGGTTGCCCGTACATTACAGCAGGTTCACGTATTTCCGTAGGGGCGCACGGCCGTGCGCCCCTACGGGGTCGGTAATAACCACGATCCCGTGTAAATGATTGGGCATCACCACCCAGGAATCCAATTCAATTTCGTCACGAATTTCAGCGGTTTTGGCCCATTCATCTGCAACAATCCATCCCCCGTCATTTAACCGTATTCCGCCATCCACGATTTCTCCGAACAGGCATTCCCGATTAAAGGTGCATAGGGTCACGAAATACGCCCCTGCCTGTGAATAATCGTGCCCCCGCAGGCGGATGGATCGGCGATTGCGTAGGGGCGCAGCGCCATCTTGTGGTACCGGTGCCTCGTCGTGCAAATGTAGGGGCGCACGGCCGTGCGCCCCTACAGGAATATTGTGCGTCATAGGGCCGCCTCCAGAAATCGTTCTGCATCCTTGATGCGCAGCTCTCCGGAGATCAGCTTGGGCAGCAGGGTGTCGCGGAGTTGGGCGAGGTTTCGGGATTCGAGTTCGTTCTGAATCGCCTGCTCGACAAGGGGCGCCATCACTACGCCCATCCTCTCCACGACATCATCTGGAGGACAAATCGTCATCGCGGCCTTCAGGTGGCCACGCTGGATATGTCCCATGGTCGTGGCCTTCGATGCGGCGATGGCTTGAAATTCTTCGAGGTGGTGATGCACCCAATGGCTGACAAACCACATGGGGTAACGCTCGGAGGTGACCTTGAACAGATGCTGATTGAGCGCCCCTTCATCCTCGGTCCAGAACTTTGCCAACAGGCTGCCGGACCAGGAGAACAGGAAATCACCATCCTTGATGATGTATTTGGCCGGTACCTCACGGGATGCGCGATCGCTCTTGGCACTGATGCCGTTGCGTAGCTCAGCAATCTTGATTACCGGAAGGCTGTCGTCATGATCGGTCGCGGGGAATTTCTGCAGCGCAAGGCCGTTGAGAAAGTCTGCGACTTCATCGAGCGGCCGCTCGTCCCACCCCTCAGGCTTCCCCTCATTATCGAGGCGGTCGGGGAAGCGTTGCCAGAGGTCGGCTGGGAGGTAGGGTTCCTGGCCTGCCATCTTGGCGCGGACAGGGCCGAAGTCGACGAACCAGTCCTTGAACAGGGCGCGGGTCATGGCCTCCAGGGTCTGATTGCGGCGGCGGTTGAGTTCGATCTTGTCGTCCAGCGTGCCGAGGATATGGGCGATGGCGCGTTGTTCGGGGAGGGGTGGAATCAAAATATGTAGATTCTTTAAAACTGCCGTGTCGAGTTTTCCCGCACCAATCCCTGTGTGCTCAACTTTGCCCAAAAGAAAAGATTCATTGCCAGCCAACCAGTAGTAGAGAAACTTGGAATCAAGGGGGGCGCGTGCGCGTAGAGCCTTGACATCTTGATTGAACGCTACATCGCGCATAGCTATGCCAACAGGTATGCGCTTGTGAAGTTCACTACCTCTCACCAAAAGCAAGATCGTTCCTTGAGTAGCAAGTCGACTTCCTTTCTCCAACCCCTCATCTGTAAGGGTTCTGTCGGAGTCATAAAGACGTCCAGTTTTCATGGAGCTAGCACTTATCCAAGGAATCTCCCCGCCCCAGTATGCAGGGTTTGCTTTTGGCGGAGTTCCGCCAGAAGCCCAATCCGTAACTTCACCCATCGTCATGCTGATCCACTCACCCGCCATACCCAAGCCCTGCCTTCCCTCCTGGACCACCACCTTGTCCCGCTCGATAATCTTGCGAAACGATTCGCTGGTCGTGGCCCAATCCACCACATCCACCTTCCACGGCAGGTCGGACTCTGAGAATTCATCGCTCAGGCTGGCACTTACATCCAGCGGCAACGGTTTGTCGGTGATGACTGCCAGATCCAGGTCAGAGTATTCCTTGGCGGTCCATTTGGCACGTGAGCCAAAGGCCCATACTGCGTAGTGCGGAATGTGCTTTTTCAGGATGCTGCGGACAATCTCCCAGTAATCTGGGCGAATGTCGATTTTCGGCATGTCAGGCATTACGCACTTCCAGCTTTTGCAGCAAGTCGCGGGCATCGACAATGAATTCCAGTGTCCCCCGGTACACTTGTTGCGCTTTTTCGTGATCGTAAGTATGCGCAGTTACGTTGCGCATTTTGCGGTATTTGAACCATGCCTCAACGTCGGCAATGAGTCCCTTTTCTGCCGCCGCACGCAATACTTCCCTGAAATTGCTTTCGTCTACTTCGTTAGGGCTGGCTGACTCCAGCTCGATAACGCGTTTGATCATCTTGATGCCGATTTCATAGACAAATTCAAAATTCTGGATCACGCCGGCAATGAGCGTGTTTTGCACAGCGGCAGTCTGGGCATTGAACCAGCCCGTGTTGCTGACTACGCCAAGGCCGTCTTCCAGAGAGGAAATGGCATTTTGCAAAGCCCCCAAATCTAGCGATGCCGCGTTCATTGCTTGTCTCCCAAAAAACCAAGGTCATTTAAATTCGCTTCCATTGCCGCATCCAGCCGCGCCGCTCCCTGCTGCTCGCGCCATGATCCACGCCGTCTGCTGTGCATTCTTGCAAGGCGCATCATTCGTCTTCCTCCAGGCTGCGGTAGGCCTGCTGAGGCGAGTTGGGGGTATCCGGCAGGGTCATGGTGATGCGTTTTTCTGCCAGCAGCGGGCGCAGGTAGTTCTGGCGGATGGTTTCCGGGTTACGGGAGAGTAGCAGGGAAAGTTCTTCCACTTTCCAGTCCCGTTGCTGGCATAGCGCAACCACCAGATCGCGCACCTGTTCCGGGGGGTGGCGCTGGCCCAGGGCGCCTACCCGGGCTGCCAATTGACCCGGCAGCGCATTCAGAAGGGCGTTGCGGGTTTGTAACTCCGGGTTACTAGACAGGGACTTAGACTTACTAGATAAGGCATCTGGCTTACTAGATAAGTTCTCCTGCTTACTGGATAAGCGCACCGGGCTGCCTTCTTGCCCGGGCTCTTCCCCAACCAGCTTGTCGGTGGGCCGGTACCAGGTGGCGGAGCCGCGCCCCTGCTGGGTGAACAAGCCGGCGTCGCGCAGCCGGCGCAAGGCGGCGCTGGCGGTCAGGGCGTCCACCTTGTTCAGGGCGCGGTAGGTGGCGTTGTCGATGGCGCCGGCTTCGCGAGCGACAACCAGGGCACGGGCGTCCTCGTCGGACAGGTGCAAGTCCTTGAACCGGGCGAGCCAGCGGATGTCGTCTTCGCCAAGGAAGTGGTGAAACAGGAACTGGGTAACAAACTGATCCTGTCCACGGTCGGACTCGAACAGCGGCGGTGCCAGGCCGGCTGCCTCCATGGCCTCGCGGATGGCACGGATGCCACTGCCCTTGGTTTCGGCAAAGCGGGTTTCGTGCAGCACGGCGGCGATGGCCGGGTTGCGTGGCGTGGAGCCGGGCTCGCCCAGATGCTCGGGCGACTTGAGCGAGAAGCCGGGATTGCGAATTTCAAGCCGGTTGGCATAGCGGATGATCTGCACTGGCGCGTGGACGCGGTAGCTGCGGTGCATCAGGGCATTGACCAGGGCCTCGCGCAGGGCAGGCAGGGGGATGACCGGTTTGTCGCTGCGTTGCAGAGCACCTTCCGCCAGCCCGAAGCCTTTGGGGAGGTCGTCCAGAATGGCCGCCTGGGTCCGCCGCAGCAGGCTGAACAACGGGGCACGCAGTTCCACGGTGTCGAAGCGGCGTTCGGCGTGCGGTACCCATTCACGGCCGGGCACGCGGATGTAGTCCACCCGCGTCATCGGAAAGCAGCGGCGCAGCGCCACCACCTTGCCGAACAGCAGCAGGCCGGCGACGGTGGGTTTCCACTGTCCGCCGGTGTCGCGTCGAACTGCCTTCAGGGCCTGCAACAGTTCAATATCGGTCCAGCGCAGCTCTTCGGCATCCGGATTGGCCTTTGCCCTGGCCTGCCGGTACTCGGCAATGGCCGTTTCGTCGAAGTCGTCCAGTTCGGCATCGGGCACGAGCCCCACATCGACACTCTCGTTCTGGCGCGACTGGTAGAAAACAGTGAGATCATCTTCTGTGCAGCGCTGGTCGCTGCTGCCGATGCGGCGGAAAGCGCCTTTGGGCAGGCCGGTGGCCTTGAAATGGATGGGTTTGTCCTGCGGCGCGGCTTCCGGCACGAACATCACGATGACCGGCTTGTCGTCGATGGTTTCGGTGGCGATCTCTACTCGCAAGGGCTGGTTGAACATGCTGGCGCACTGGCTGGCCAGGTCAGCACTGAGCTTGTCGGGATTGGGTACGCCTTCCACTTCGTACCCCGGGAACAAGGCCATCTCTTCCCGCGTGACACCCAGCAGCAACCAGCCACCGCCAAGCCCTGGCTCATTGGCAAAGGCGCAGACGGTTTCCAGTATGGACTTGCCGCTTTCCTGGGCGCGCTTGGCTTCGATGCGTTCGTTCTCGTCCAGCAGGTTCAGGCGTTGCAGCAGTTCATATGCATTCATGCGCCGCCCCCGAAACCCAATGCCGCTAGGTTGGCCTCGATCGCCGCATCCAGCCGCGCCGCTTCCTCTTGTTGTTCGCGCCACTGGGCGCTGAGACGCTGCATCTTGTCGGTAAAGGCTTCGCCATCGTCCTCGGTGGCTTCAGCACCGACATATCGGCCGGGGGTGAGCACGTGGCCCTGCTTGCGGATTTCGTCCAGCGTGGCGGCTTTGCAGAAGCCAGGGATGTCGTGGTATTCGGGTAGGGGCGCACTGCCGTGCGCCCCTACGGCGCCTCGCCAGGCGTGGTAGGTGTCGGCGATTTTCTGGATGTCGGCATCGGTCAGTTCGCGACGGGTACGGTCGACCAGCGTACCCATGTTTCTTGCGTCGATAAACAGCACCTCGCCGCGGCGGTCGCGCAGGGTTTCGTTGCCACGTTTGCCGTTGGATTTGTCGCGGGCGAGAAACCACAGGCAGGCGGGGATCTGCGTCGAGTAGAACAACTGACCGGGCAGGGACACCATGCAGTCCACGGCGTCGGCTTCGACCATGGCCTTGCGGATCTCGCCTTCGCCGCTCTGGTTGGAGCTCATCGAACCATTCGCCAGCACCACGCCGGCGGTGCCGAAGGGTGCCAGGTGCCAGTGGATGTGTTGCAGCCAGGCGTAGTTGGCATTGCCCGCGGGCGGGGTGCCGAATTGCCAGCGCGGGTCTTCGCGCAGGCGGTCGCCGCCCCAATCGGAGATGTTGAAGGGCGGGTTGGCGAGGATGTGGTCGAAGCGCAGGTCGCGCAGTTCGTCCTTGTGGAAGCTGCCTTCGTTGTTCCAGCGGATGTCGGCGTCGATGCCGCGCACGGCCAGGTTCATCCTGGCCAGCCGCCAGGTGGTGTAGTTGCTTTCCTGGCCGTAGATGGCGATGTCGCCGATCCGCCCGCCATGTTCCAGCACGAACTTTTCGCTCTGCACGAACATGCCGCCGCTGCCGCAGCAGGGGTCGTAGACGCGGCCCAGGTAAGGTTCCAGCATCTCGACCAGCACGCGCACCACCGAGCGCGGCGTGTAGAACTCGCCGCCGCGCTTGCCCTCGCTGCCGGCAAACTGGCCGAGGAAGTATTCGTAGACGCGGCCAAGCACGTCTCTGGATTTTTCGCCTTTCTCGTTCAGGGCGATGCCGGAGATCAGGTCGATCAGCTCGCCCAGCATCACCTTGTTGAGCGCCGGGCGGGCATAGTCCTTGGACAGCACGCCCTTGAGGGATTCGTTGTCCTTCTCGATGGCGCGCATGGCGTCGTCAATCAGGCTGCCAATTTCGGGGCGGCGGGCCGAGGCTTTCAGGTGTGACCAGCGCGCGTCCTTCGGCACCCAGAAGATGTTGTCGGCGAGGTATTCGTCTTTGTCCTCGGCAGCCTCGGCGCTTTCGGCGAGCAGTTCGGCATGGCGCGCTTCGAAGGCGTCGGAAATGTACTTGA
Source organism: Pseudomonadales bacterium (assembly GCA_032250895.1). Taxonomy (GTDB): domain Bacteria; phylum Pseudomonadota; class Gammaproteobacteria; order Pseudomonadales; family Pseudohongiellaceae; genus JAVVEZ01. Next base: position 6,180 of record JAVVEZ010000037.1, read on the forward strand.
GGAAGATCAGCCCCAGCGCGACGTGCTTGTAGTCGGATGGCTCCATATTGCCGCGCAGTTTGTCGGCGGCTTTGAAAAGCTCGGCTTCGAAGCCGGGTCGCGATTGGGTGTTGTTGTTTTTGGTTTTGGCCATGCGTGGATGTCCCGTTGTGGACTCGGGATGCTATCACGCAAGCAGGGGATCGGACAGTCGCCACTGCGCGGATTTTTTATGCCCGGGAATGACGCGTCATTCAGCGCTTCCCAGGGCCAAGCCATGCAGATTCGGGGTTCAGGGAAGCACTTGCTCAGCCCGACGTGTTGATTTTTTGCCACAGATAGTCATGGATCGCGTTCAGGCTGCCCAGCCGGGCATAATCAGCTTCGGGAATGTCCACGCCCACGTGCTGGTGCAGCGCGATCAGAAAGTTCAGCCAGTCCATGGAGTCCAGGTCCACCTGGGCGTGCAGCGCGGCCTGGGGATCCAGGTTTGCGGCTTCGATTTCCGGCGCGATACGGGCCAGTTCGGTGAGGATCAGGGCGCGCAGTTCTTCTGCGTTCATGCGGCCTCCCTGCCGAGTCTGGCCGGGTCTTGCAACAGTGCCGCAATATGAGCCAGAAACAGTGCGCCCCGGTGGCCGTCGCTGACCCGGTGATCCGCCGACAGGCTGATGTGCAGCACCGGCGCCACCCGTATCGCGCCCTTGTCGGCAATCACCTGTTCGCTGATGCCGCCGAAACCGACCAGTGCCACCTGCGGCGGGTAGATCACGCCGTAGACTTCCGCGACACTCTGTTCACCCAGATTGGTCACCGTCAGTGTCGGATCGGCAACTTCGGAGCTGCGCAGACTGCCGCTGCGGGCGCGCCGCACCAGGTCGCTCAGGCCCTGCATGAGTTCGCCCAGCGGGCGGCTGTCGCAGTCATGCAGCGCCGGGGCGATCAGACCGCCGCCGCGCAGGGAAATGGCCACGCCCAGGTGCACACCGGGGCCGGGCTCGAAGCGGTCTTCACGGTAAAAGCCATTCAATTCCGGATACTTGCGTGCAGCCAGCGCCACGACCTTGAGCAGCAGCGCAGCCAGCAATACCCGTTCGGTAAGCGGACGCTGCGCATTGCAGGTTTCCAGCCAGGTCATCGCAGCGTCCAGCGGAATGCTCTGGCCCAGGTAGTAATGGGGAATCTCACGCTTCGACCGGGCCATCGCGGCGGCGATGGTACGCCGCATGTCGGCGCGCCGGTCCCGGGCCGGGTCCGGCACCGCAGCCGCTTTCACCGGCCGGGCATCGCGCTTTTCGGATGCAGCGGCCAACGCCGCGTTCACATCCGCCAGCGTGATCGCGCCCTGCGGACCACTGCCCTCGAGCTGTTCCAGCTTCACGCCCAGTTCTTCGGCCCGGCGCCGCGCCGCAGGAGATATTTTCCGGCGCAGCGTGGGGGTTTCCCCTGTCGTCTTTGCCGGCTTCGGCCCGTTCACCGAGGACTTCTTCGACGCACCTTTTGACGCACCTTTTTTAGCCGCTTCTGCAGGAATTTCTTTGACTGCTTCAGCGTCGGCCGCTGCCGTCGTGGCAACTGCCTCACCCGGCTCGGCCAGCAGGGCCATCACCGTTCCCACCGGAATTTTATCGCCCGCCTGCACCAGCAATTCCTGCACCGTACCCGCGATCCAGCTTTCCACATCGATGGCGGCCTTGCTGGTGTCCACCACGGCGACGACATCACCGCGTTTGACCACATCCCCCGGTTTGATCTGCCATTGCACCAGAGTGCCCTCGTCCATGTCGGCGCCCAGCGAAGGCAACTTGAATTCCAGCATTAGTTTCCTCTCCTGCCCAAGCATACTTTATACAGGACACTGCACTACCATGGCCTGTGCGCAGACGACTATTTTGTCTGCCTGCGGCAAGGCGGCCTCTTCCAGATGTCTGGGATAGGGTATCGGGACTTCCTCGCTGCACACGCGGGCGATGGGCGCATCGAGTTCGTAAAAGGCCTGCTCGGCGATGCGGGCGGCGATCTCGGCCGCCAGACTGCCGCTGCGCCAGCCTTCGTCCACGATCAGCAGGCGGTGAGTCCGGCGCACCGAATCCAGCAGGGTGGCATCATCCAGCGGGCGCAGGATGCGCAGGTCGATCACCTCGCATTCTATGCCTTGCTGCGCCAGGGTGGTGGCGGCTGCCAGGGCCTTGGGCAGGCAGCCGCCCCAGGCCACCAGTGTCAGGTCCCGGCCCGGGCGGCGGATACGGGCCTGGCTGATATCAACCCCGGTAAAACCGGCGGGCAGTTCGCCTTCGCTGTTGTACAGAACCGCATGCTCGAAAATGATCACCGGATCGGGGTCCCGCAGGGCTGGGGCGAGCATGCCGCGGGCATCTTCGATGGTGGCGGGCATCAGCACCCTGATCCCGGGAATATGGGCGAACCAGCCCTCCAGACTATGGGAATGCTGAGCCGCCAGCTGACGGCCGGCGCCGGTGCTGATGCGGATCACCAAGGGCACCGTGAACTGGCCGCCGGACATATGCCGCAGCAGCGCGGCGGTATTGACGATCTGATCCAAGGCCAGCAGGCTGAAGTTCACCGTCATGATCTCGACGATGGGCCGCATGCCCCCCAGCGCGGCGCCGATGCCGGCGCCAGTGAAGCCCAGTTCGGACAGCGGCGTATCACGCACCCGCTCTTCCCCGAACTCCTCCAGCAGGCCCTTGGACACGGCGTAGCTGCCGCCATAACGGCCCACATCCTCGCCCATCAGGAAGACCCGTTCATCCTGCTGCATGGCCTCCTGCAGCGCCAGACGGCAGGCATCGCGATAGGTCATTTTCTGGGCTGCACTCATGCTGTATGCTCCGGTGGCGTACAGACATCGGCAAAACAGTCCTCGATGCTTTCCCAGTCGGCAGCTTCGGCAAACTGTACCGCACGGTCTATTTCATCACCGGCTTCGGCTTCCAGGTTCAGGAATACCTCTTCGGTCAACAACCCCGCCTCCTTCAGGCGCGCGCTGAAGCCATGAATCGGACCGCGCTGCTTCCACTGCTCCACCTCGGCCTTGTCCCGATACAGTTCCGGGTCGAACATGGAGTGGGCCCGGAAACGGTAGGTCTGATACTCGATGAAACAGGGGCCATGCCCCGCCCGGATGCGCGCCAGCGCCTTGCGTGTCTGCGAATGCACGGCCACCACATCCATGCCGTCGACGCTGCGGGTATTGATGTTGTAGCTGGCCGCCTTGACCGTCAGCAGCACCTGGGATTCCGAACGCGCCAGCGCCGTGCCCATCGCATACAGGTTGTTCTCACAGCAGAACAGGACCGGCAGTTGCCACAGGGCCGCCAGATTCATGGCCTCATGGAAGGCGCCCTCGGCCATCGCGCCCTCGCCGAAGAAACAGGCCGTGACGCGCTTGCGCCCCTGCATCTTGTCCGCCAAAGCCAGGCCCACCGCCAGGGGCAGACCACCGGCGACGATGGCATTGCCGCCGTACAGGCGCTGTTCGGCATCAAACAGATGCATGGAACCGCCACGGCCCCGGCTGCAGCCTGCGCTCTTGCCGAACATCTCGGCCATGATGGCCTCGGCGCTGACCCCGCGCACCAGGGCATGGCCGTGTTCGCGGTAGGTGGCAACCAGGGCATCCCCGGGCTCCAGCGCATTCACCGCGCCGGCGGCAACGGCCTCCTCCCCGATGTACAGATGCAGAAAGCCACGGATTTTGGTTTCGCCATACAGCTGGGCGCAGCGTTCTTCCAAACTGCGGATGTGGACCATGTCCCGCAGCAACTTCAGCAACAGGTCCTGGTGGCAGGCTTGCAGCACGTCCGTCATGCACCGGCCTCCAGCGTCGACGTGTCGCCCTCGGGCAAACCCAGCTCCCGTGCCTTCAGCAGGCGCCGCATGATCTTGCCGCTGCGGGTGCGCGGCAGGCTCGGCAGAAAATCGATTTCCTTGGGCGCCACGGCGGCACCCAGACGCTTGCGGGCATGGCCGAGCAAGGCCTGACGCAGGGCAGCGTCCGCTTCAAATCCGGTTCGCAGCGACACAAAGGCCTTGACCACTTCACCGACCATGGCATCGGGCTTGCCGATGACGGCGGCTTCCGCCACCGCCGGATGCTCCATCAGCGCACTCTCCACCTCGAAGGGTCCGATCAGATGCCCGGCACTCTTGATCACGTCATCGGCCCGCCCCACAAACCAGAAGTAACCCTCGGCATCGCGCCGTGCCAGATCGCCGCTGAGATAGAGGTCGCCGGCAAAGCACCGGCGATAGCGCTCGTCCTGGCCCAGATAGGCCCGGAACATGGAGGGCCAGCCGCTGCGCAGAGCGAGCTCACCCTCCACGTCGGGCTCATCGATGACTTCCACGCCACCGCCTTCCAGGTGGCGCACGATAAAGGCTTCCACGCCCGGCAGGGGCTTGCCCATCGACCCCGGCCTGATATCCAGCGCCGGCAGGTTGGCAATCATGATGCCGCCGGTTTCGGTCTGCCACCAGTTGTCATGGATGGGCAGACCGAGGGCCTCCAGCCCCCACCATACCGCTTCGGGATTCAGGGGTTCTCCGACACTGGCAACGAAGCGCAGGCTGTCGAAGTGAAACTGTCGCGCCAATGCCGTGCCGGATTTCATCAGCATCCGCACCGCCGTGGGCGCGGTGTACCAGACTGTGACCTTTTCTTCCTGCAGAATGCGATACCAGCGCTGGGCATCGAACTCGGCCTCGTCCACGATGCTGGTGACCCCATGCAGCAGTGGCGCGATGATGCCATAGGACGTGCCCGTCACCCAGCCGGGGTCGGCGGTACACCAGAAGATGTCGTCGGGATGCAGATCCAGCGCATATTTACCGCTCATGTAGTGCATCAACACCGCCTCATGGACATGGGCCGCGCCCTTGGGCGTGCCGGTGGTGCCGCTGGTGAAATGCAGCAGCGCCGGGTCCTCGGGCCGGGTAGGCGCAAACACGAAATCCGTCGGCGCCCTGGCCATCAGGTTGGCAAAATCCAATGTTCCGGCCGGCGCCTCGCCCTGCGGATCGACGACGATCACATGATCCAGCGTCGGCAATTCGCCCCGCGACTGCGCCACCTTGCGTCGGTAGAGCTCTGCCGTGGTGACCAGCACCTTGCCCTGACCCAGCTTGAGCCGGGTCGCAATGGGTTCCGGGCCAAAGGCAGAGAACAGGGGTGTCACCACGGAACCATGCTGCAGGGTGCCCAGCACGGCGACATACAGTTCGATGATGCGGGGCATCAGGATAAAGACATGGTCGCCCTTGCCGACACCGAGCTTGTGCAGCACGGCGGCAAACTGATCGGTGAGCTGGGCCAGCTCGGCATAGCTCACATCCCGGCGCCCACCATCACGTCCCAGCCAGCGTAATGCAACATGCCGGCGGCGGGGGCCGATGGCATGCCGGTCCACCGCCTCGTAGGCGATATTCAGCCCGCCGCCGCGCAGGCCGGACAGGGACTTGCGCAGCGCCGCCCAGGAAAAGTCGGCGCATTCCTGTTCATAATCGACGAGGTTGGGCGCTACCGGAAAGTCTGCCGGATTCTTGTGAATGACAGCAACACGTCCGGAAGCGCCATCATCGAGTGCCCGGGCAGCCATCAGCAAGCCGCTCCCGGCTGGGTATCGGCAAGTGCAGCAAGTGCAGAAAGAGCGTTGCAGGCAAATTGGCAGCAGATTTTCATCACCGGGCATCCCTGTGGCAGTGTCAATAAAACATGGGAACCAGACTACCCGTCACGGTCCTGCCGGGAATTGACCCAGATCAAGCGCCCTTTCGTCATTTACGCGCATGGCCCTTCCAGGAAAGTGTTTTTTGATGCTGGCTGGGGCTTCAGCGCAAGGCCGCGCCCGTGGGAGCTCCGCTCGCTCGCTGCGCTCCTCACCGGACTCCCCCGGGAGCGTCCCGGCAGGCATTGGCGTGCACGGCAGGAATTAATGCAAGCGTGTCAGGAAGCCATCATTGCCATGTGTATAATGAAACAGCGAAATGGAGCAGCCTGATAATCAGGCACAGCTTGAGAAGTGGTCGATAATGGATTGAGGCCTTGGAGTATTTCCTGAAGTACCGCTTTGACCCATATAGCATGTTTTTGAACAGATTATCCGATTATGTAATTGTTAGCGATCAAGAATTATGGCTCTCCAGAAAATTTCCTACGACGATTTGAATTCGCGGCAGCGGGAAAACTACAACTTCCAAAAAGTTTCAGCCATCTTGGCTGACTACGGCTTTGTAACGATTCGCCTCACTGACGACTGGCAGGGCGCAGACTTCATCGCTCAACACATCGACGGAAAAACTTTTCTAAAGGTTCAACTCAAAGGTCGATTGACGCTGGATAAAAAATATCTCGGAAAAAATCTTGTTGTTTGCTTCCCGTACCCAAACGACCACTGGTACATGTACCCGCATGACGCAATGGTTTCACATCTGCTTGAAACCACGAATATAGGCAATACAGAGTCTTGGTTGCAGCATGGACGCTATTCCATGAAGGTAATAAGCCAAGAAACGCTAAAACATCTGGGGCAATATGCGTTGTAAATCGCTAACCCGGCGCTCCAGCGGGACGCTGTGCGATAAAGCCGCATAGCGCGCTTTGGCTCTACGTTAGCGATCAGTGGGCGCATGGTCTACAATTTGCTCGTAATTCAAGCAGTGCGGAGGAATGCACAATGACGACAGCGAAACTGGAAGAACAGCTTGGCAAGCTCAGCGAGTCGGAGAAGAAGCAACTCCTCAGGAGGCTAATCGCCGATCTTGATGAAGGCCAGGATCAGGATGTCAAACGTGTATGGCTGGAAGAAGTTCAGCGCCGATACAAGGAGTTGAAGGATGGCATAGTGCCGGTGGTGGGTGCCGATGAGGCCATTGAAAAAGCCAGGGAACGGCTGAGAAATGTACGTTGAATTTCATCCAGAAGGAGATCAGGAACTTAGCGAACACGCCCTCTTCTATGAGCGTCGAGAACCGGGGCTCGGTGGACGGTTTGTCGATGAGGTTGAAGCCGGGATCGCGATTCTGGTGTTGCAGCCGTGGATTGGGCAGCAATTTGAGGGAGAATTTCGGCATTTCGTTCTCGATGAGTTCCCCTTTTCACTTATTTACAGAATTGAGCCGGAAAGGATTTGGATTGTTGCGGTCGCCCACCAGAGTCGCCGTCCGGGCTATTGGCATAAACGCATTCACCGCTAGCCAATAAGAATATGTCGCGCTTGCGGTGACATATCCTGTTGTTGAACAAACCCGGAGCACTCGAGTTGTTGGCTTTTCTCAGCTACCCCGTAGCCATCACGACGTTGTCCTGCGCAGGGGTGACACCTGCATTCCTAATCAAAAATCCCATGAAAAAAGTGGCGTCCCTGCCGAAAAAAGGGTAGCGTCGGCGATGGATTCAATTGTTTCCGGAGGAGCCCGGCATGCTAGCGAAACCTCTGTTCAACGCTCTCCTTTTCCTCGGCTGTCTGGCCTGTTCCTGGCCGGCCCTGGCAGACGACTGTTCCGATCTGGGTGCCCTGGCGCTGAGTCACATCAGCATTACCGCCACTGAAACCAAGGCGGCGGCTACCTTCAAGCCTGCGCGCGGCGCGGCCCTTGCCCTGCCTGCCCATTGCCGGATAGCGGCGGTCCTGAGCCCCTCGGACGATTCCCGCATCGCCATGGAACTCTGGCTGCCGACACAATGGAACGGTAAGTTTCTGGCCCTGGGCAATGGTGGCTGGGCAGGGTCGATCAGCTTTTCCGCCATGGCCATCGGCCTGCAGGCCGGTTATGCCGTGGCCTCCAACGACACCGGTCACCAGGGCGGCAGTGCCGCCTTTGCGCTGGGGCATCCAGAGAAACTCGTCGATTTCGCTTACCGCTCCATGCACGCAATGGCCGTGCAGTCCAAGGCCATCATCAGCGCCTTTTATAAGCGGGGTCCGGATCTGTCCTATTATCAGGGCTGCTCCACCGGTGGCCGCCAGGGCCTGATGGAAGCGCAGCGTTACCCGGCCGACTTCGATGCCATCATTGCCGGGGCGCCGGTGTACAACCAGAATGCCCTGCATGCCTCCCAGATGCATAAACTGATCAGCATCATCAAAGACGACTCGCTGTTCCTGCCCCCCGACAAGATTCAATTGCTGCATGCCGCCATTCTGGCCTCCTGCGAAAGTCAGGACGGTGTGGCTGACGGTTTTTTCAACAATCCCCTGGCCTGCCACTTTGAGCCCGCCACCCTGCTGTGCCGGGGCAGCGGGACCGAGGCCTGCCTGAGCGCAGCCCAGCTCGACACCGTGCGCAGCGTCTATGCGCCGGCAACGACCGCCGCCGGGGTGGAGATCTATCCCGGGCACGCCACCGGTTTTGAACTGGCCTGGCGGATGCCGGCCCCGGGCAGTACACCCCCGGCGCTGGCGTCCGACACCTTCAGTTATATTGCCCACGAAGACGCCGCCTGGGACTGGCAGAATTTCGATCTGGCATCCGATTATGCCCTGGCCCGCGAAAAGGCCGCCTTCGTCGATGCCACCGACCTGGACCTGAGCGAATTCAAGGCCAGAGGCGGCAAGCTGCTGCTTTACCATGGCTGGAACGACCCCGGGCCTTCGCCGCTGAACACCATCAACTACTACGAAGGCGTGCGGCAAACCCTGGGCGGCGAACAGTCTGACTGGATGCGGCTGTACCTGATGCCCGGCATGGGCCATTGCCAGGGTGGCATCGGTCCGGATCAGGCTGATTTTCTGGGCGCCCTGGCCAGCTGGCGGGAAGCGGGAGTGGCGCCGGAGCAGATTACCGCCGCCCGCATCCGCGAGGGCCGTGTCGACATGACCCGGCCTCTTTGCCCCTATCCCGCCGTCGCCACCTGGGACGGGCAGGGCAATCCCGATGATGCCGCCAGTTATTCCTGTCAAGAATCCGACCGCGAGGAGTGAGGCATGAACCGACGCCATCTATGCCGTTCTTTGTTGTGGGGCCTGGGTTCTGCCAATCTGCTCAAGCTCGGCCTGGGCAGCCAGGCGCAGGCCGCCTTGTCGGATATGAAGATCACGCGGATCCGGATCTACAACCCCGGCAATACCAATGGCCTGAGCGGCTGGATCAATCAAAGCGCGATCATCGTCACGGTGGAGACCGATGCCGGGATCACCGGGATTGGTCAGGGCGGCACCAGGGACCTGCTCGAAGACGTCGCCGGTGTGCTGATCGGCGAGGACCCCTTTCGCATCGAGTATCTGTGGCAAAAGATGTATCGCAATGAGTTTTACCCGCCCGGACGTGAAAAACTCCATGCCCTGGGCGCACTCGACTGTGCCCTGTGGGACATCAAGGCCAAGGCCCTGGATGTGCCCGTCTATCAATTGCTGGGCGGCAGAACCCGCGCTCATATCGAGTGCTACCAGAGCTATGGCACGCTGAGCAAGGACAATGCCAGGGCAGCCGCAAGCGCCGTGATGGCAGACGGTTTTCGCGCCGTGCGCTTTCATGGCATCGATTATCAGGCCGGCGGCATTTTCAATGCCCGCCAGGCCGTGGATGCCACCGCCGAGGTCTGCGCCGAACTGCGTGCGGGCGTTGGCCCCACCGGGGACTGGATTCTGGATGCCCATACCCGCTTCGATCTGCCGGATGCCCTGCGTCTGATCAAGAAAATAGAGCCTCTCAATCCCTTTTTTGTGGAAGACCCCATCCGCGCCATCAACGACACAGTGGTTTTTGAACGTCTGCGCAATCAGGTCTCTGTGCCCCTGGCCGTCGGCGAGCAGTTTGCCGATATCTCCGACGGCATTCAGCCCTTCGTGGAAGCGGGCCTGATCGACTACCTGCGCGCCGCCATGCCCAATGTGGGCGGCATCAGCGCCTACATGAAGATCGCGGCCCTGTGCGAGCTGCACTCAGTCGGCCTGGTTCCGCATTTCACCGCCCCCATCGCCACCGCCGCCGTCACACATGCCTTGTTCAGCAGCTCCGGACCGGTGCTCAACGAGGTGCTCAGAGGCGGTCCGCCTGACTATCTCGATGAGAGCTATGACCTGCGCGACGGCAAGATCTGGCCCAACGACCGCCCCGGCCTGGGCGTCGTGCTCAATACCGACCGGATAAACCTGATTGCCGAAATCGACGCTCCCAGAACCGATGGCCTCTACCAGGGCGAGAGCTATATCCGGCCCGACGGCTCGTATATTTATTTGTAGGGCTGAAGGCGGCAGAGGCATCCTGACCCTTGCCGCTGCTACGATAATTGTCATTTCATTTTACCGCTTTGATTAACCTGACTTTGTAAGGCGTCGAGATTCCTGTACAGGGTAAGACTTTCCGGGTTAGCCAGGGCGGATGTGTTTTTTACGGGCCTGCCATGAATGGTTTCCCTGACGGCCAGCTCGGAAATCTTTCCAGAGTGGGTTCTTGGGATGGCAGAAACCTGAATGATTTTTTCAGGCACATGACGTGGAGTGGCCCCCTGTCGTATCTGTTTTTTTATCCTGTCATAAAGTTCATCATCAAGAACCCGCTCCTTTGCGAGCCGGACAAAAAGTATCACCCGCTGGTCTCCTTTCCAGTCCTGGCCGACGGCGATACTTTCCTCGATCTCTGCCATCTGTTCCACTTGCCGGTAAATTTCCGCCGTGCCAATGCGGACGCCGCCAGGATTCAAAGTGGTATCCGAACGGCCATGAATGATATAGCCACCCGTATCCCGTTTTTCCACATAATCCCCGTGTGCCCAGATCCCCGGGAAGCGGCTGAAATAAGCGTCCTGGTAGCGCTGGCCATTTTTGTCATTCCAGAACTTCAGTGGCATGGAAAGGTGTGCGTTTCTGCAAACCAGTTCTCCTGGCACACCGGAAACGGGTTTGCTCAGGTCATCCAGAGTATCGATATCCATGCCCAGCATTGCACACTGCAGTTCGCCACGATGTACCGGCAACAGCGGATTACCGCCAAGAAAACAGGCGCAGATATCGGTGCCGCCGGAAATGGAAGCCAGCTGCACTTCAGGTTTCCATTGCTGGTAGATGTAATCGAAACTCGCCGGAATCAGCGGTGATCCGGTGGACAGGATCAGTCGAAGTGAATCCAGCCTGTGGGAGGCTCCGGGTTCAAGTCCGAAATTATTGCAGGCATCTACGTATTTTGCCGATGTTCCGAAAACTGAAATCTTTTCCTGGTCAATCAGGTCAGGCAGCCGCTTGTGCTCAGGGTAAAAAGGATTGCCATCGTAAGTGACCAGGGTAGCCTCCAGGGCCAGTCCGGACACCTGCCAGTTCCACATCATCCAGCCACAGGTGGTGAAATAGAAAAAGTGCTCGTTTGGCCTGATATCACAATGCAGCATCATTTCTTTCTTATGCTGGATCAGCAGACCCATGGCCGAGTGGACGATGCACTTGGGCTTCCCGGTGGTGCCGGATGAGAACAGGATGGCCAGCGGTGCATCATAGGGCAGGCGCCTGAACTGAATGGCTGAACTTTCGAAAGGTGCAAGAAAGGCAGACAGGCCTACTGCCTCCACGTCCAGTTCTGCTGTGGATTCCATGTTATCAGTGAGAATAACAAGCTTTTCTATCGCACTTGCTGCTGCAACGGCCTTGATCGTGGGGACTACATCTATCGTTTTTCCGCCATAGGAATACTTGCTGACTGCCAGCAGGATCTTCGGTTCCACCTGGGCCAGACGGTCGCTGGCGGCTTCCGGACCAAAGTCCGGAGAGCAGGAAGCCCAGATGGCCCCGATGGCGGAACAGCCCAGATAAGCGATAACAGCTTCGATATCATTGGTAACAATGGCCGCCACCCTGTCGCCGGTGCCGATGCCTTCAGCCTGCAATGCCTGTGCCATTCGCGATACCTGAGCATACAGCTCTCTACGCGTAAGCGTGCGACGCACCCCGTCATCCCGGTGGGCAATGATGGCCAGTCTGTCGTCGGCATTCTGCAAAAGGTTTTCGGCATAATTCAGGCGTGCCCCGGGATAGAATTGCACCCTGCGGATATCCCCATTGTCTGTATAGGCCGGTTTGCTCCTGTCGCCAATGATGCCGAGGAAATCCCAGAGGCAGGCATGAAATGCCTCCGGTGAATCCAGGGACCAGGCATGCAGTGCCTGATAGCTGTCTGCTGATGCGCCATGATAAGCGGCAGTGAATTGTGCAAAACGCCACATTGCTGTGTCCTGCCGTTTCGAGGCAGGCAGGGTCCAGAGGGGTGAGTCAGGTGAATGTTCGCTAGGCATGGCTTGACAGTGCTCAGATATTCCGGATCGTATGTGCCCGGGAGAATTTCCCGAGTTCTGCCAGTACATCCTCTTTCTCATCAATATGAAGTTCAAGGACCTGCAAATTCTGTCCAACGCAGGGACCTCGCACGCATGCCCCTGAATGTATGTCAAAGAGGGCACCGTGCCCGGAGCAGGCGATATGCTTCTTGTCGGCAGTGAGATAGGCATGCCTGCGCCATGCCATGGGAGAGCCGGGCCAATGGGGACAATCGTTCAGGTAAGCCCGCAGGACAGACCCCTGTCGTATTACAAACAGGGTATCCTGACCTTTGGCCAGAGGGTCGAAACCCTGGGCATCACCATCGGGCAAATCATCAAGATTGCACAGTTTTACACGCATGATGGTGCTCAGGTGGACGCTGGGAATTATTCCTGCTCCTGTGCCGGAGGTGGTCCGCCACCGGGGAACCACTTGTTTCGATGCTGGAAAAGGAATATCTGTGAACTGTCCTCGGAGATATCGGCTTCACGTGCTATCCATTGATCGTCATGAATGTCCATGTCGGCGTCGTACTCCACGTGACAGCCAAAAGGGCTGTTGAAATACCAGAACCAGTTGGAGCCGAAAATATGGCGCCCGGGGCCCCAGAACGATTCATAGCCTTTTTCGACGAAACATGTTCCGGCCTGCATGACTTCCGTAGGCCCGCCCATGTGGAAAGTAAAATGTTCACATCCCTGCAGGAAGGGGGGGGTCTCGATCATGAAAAGAGTATGGTGATCCTGCGTGCCTGCCGGCCGCAGAAAGGGCCCGGCCCCTTTAAAACGATCTGTACAGCGAAAGCCCAGTCGCTCCACATAAAAAGCCTCCCCCCTGGCTGCATCGGGTACAAAATACACGACATGAGAGAGGGTTCTTGGTTTTGGCGTGGCAGCAGGATCAGCAGCCGCGACATTCAGGGGTCGCTGAGCGGGCGCGCCGGGCGCATTGACTGTCTCACCGGGTAAATCCAGCGCCTTGCGTATGCTTATCTGAAAGCCAAGAGTGAAACCAAGGTCATCAACGGCTTCTATTGATCCGTCATCCAGTACCTTGACCTTACGGTCTTTTTCCAGTTCATTGGCGATGGCATCAAGTGTGGCCTGGTCGGCGACACCATAAATCGTCTTGCGGAGCATATTGCCTGAGTCAAGCGGGTTTGGAAGCGATTTGTCATTCTTGCCCCGCACAATGATCGCGGTGCCATCCAGTGCCTCAAAGCGGCCGTCACCGGCTGCTTCAAGTCCATAATCGACAAGATACTGCCCGCAGTTTTTGACATCTTCCACGCCAAACACCAGTACATCGGGTCCTATAATATTCATAGCTCAGTTTATCCTTTAAAGATTGTTGTCAGTCCGGTTTTGAAGGTGTGAATACAAGTCCTTCTTTTTCCAGCTGAGCCAGGGCTTCATTTTCACGGGCCAGTGCCCTTTGTACCGCAGGCCTGTTTTCCATTCTGGACTTGTGTGCCTGATAATTGTTGAAATCTCCCACTGCATAACCGGCGCCCTCGACTCGCCAGTATATCCAGTAAAGATAAGCATCCATGACGCTCCAGTTATCACCATACCACCATGGTTTCCCATCCAGCCTGTCTTCGATTAACCTGAAGTACTCATCCATGGCCCCGCAAGCGCTTTCCCAGACACTTTTGGCGGCTTCCTTGCTGGCGAAAAAAGTCGGAATCCTGATGCGGGTGGCTATCGGGTGCAGGGTGGCTGCACAAAAACTCAAGTCGGCCAGTTGCCTTGCCCTTGTCATTGAGTCCCTTGCGGGGGGTAGCAGGTTTGCTTCGGGATACCGCTCGTTCAGATAGGTAAGGATGGCGAGATTTTCAGTCAATGCCTCACCATCTATTACCAGAGCAGGCACCTTGCCTTTCGGGTTCACTGTCCTGTATTCCGGAGATTTATGCTGACCTTTCATGAACCTGATCAGTTCGGTGTCAAACTCCAGCTCCGCCTCCTCAAGCGAAATGGCGGTAACACGTGCGCAGGTACCCGGGGCCATCCATAATGTAATACTGCTCATAATGTATTTCCTGCTTCTTTCAGGGTGATCAGTAAACAAACAGGTGAACCAGGGAAAGGGCTGCACCCTATATGGTTTTATAAATATAGACTGTCCCCATATTGTCAGCATAGATCAAATTGTTTGTTTTTATGTTTATATATCCGCTTTATTTATAGAAAAATGCTGAGGGAACGCTATGCGACTCAAGGGTCTCGACCTGAATCTTCTGGTAGCACTGGATATTCTTCTGGAAGAGCGCAGTGTCTCGCGAACAGCAGAGCGGCTGCATCTCAGTCAACCTGCGGTCAGTGCGGCACTGGCCAGATTACGAAGCTATTTTCAGGATGATCTTCTGGTGTTGCATGGCAAGCGCCTGATACCAACCTCTTATGCAGAAGTGCTCATGCCTGCAGTCAAGCGCGTAATCCAACAGGCGGATGATCTCGTTGCCATGTCCGCGGAATTTGACCCGGTACACTCTGAGCGTTTTTTCCGCCTGATGTCATCGGATTACATAGCAACAGTTTTGCTTTCTCCTGCCATCAGCCTGATGCAAAAGCTTGCACCTGCTGTCAAGATAGACATCAGGCTCCCCGAAGATGCGCTGTTGGCAAAATTCGAGATCGGTGAAATTGACCTGATGCTGGTGCCGGAAGGGTTTCTTTCCAACCTGCATCCTGCGGAACTGCTCTTCGAAGAACCCCATGTCGTGGCTGGCTGGAAGGGCAATCCAATTTTCGACAGGAAGATCACCCGGGAGGCTTTTTTTGATGCCAGTCATATCAGTATCGCCATCGGTCCCAATAGTGCGCCATCTTTCACCGAACGGAATATGGAGAAAATGGGCTACAAAAGGCATATCGATATTCACGCGCCCAATTTCTCCTCGGTACCGTGGCTATTGGCCAATACAAATCGACTGGCGGTCATCCAGGAGAGACTGGCAAAACAATTCGCCAGCGTATTTCCGCTGAAATTTGCCCCCCTGCCCTTTGAATTTCCCAGTATGCGCATGATGCTCCAGTACCATGCAACGCGAGAAAAGGATCAAGGGCTGACCTGGCTCCGGCAGTTCCTGCTGAAAACAGCGAAAACGTCCTGAGGCCTTCACACTCCGGGTTTCAATGCTCTTATGACGGGCACAGGGATAGGATTAAAGCATAATCATTGCTTATACCTTCCTATAAAAATTATCAGCTTTAATAATATAACTGCTTGCTATAACGTGGCTGCCAGATTAAGCGAAATTGTGGAGAACCGGGGGCAAGATGAAAGAGTTATCCATTCTTGTAGTGGGCGGGGGTATAGCCGGTTTAACCTCAGGCATTGCATTGAGTCGAAAAGACTTTGCGGTTCAGATCATTGAAAAGGACCCGGAGTGGTCTGTATACGGCGTGGGGATTGTCCAACAATCGAACGTGGTCCGTGCTGTTGACCAACTGGGCATCATCGACGACTACCTGGATGCAGGGTTTGCCTTCGATCGCATCGATGTCTACAAACCGGATGGTGAATTGGCCGCAAGAATTCCTGCTCCCCGGCTCACTGAAAAATATCCTGCTCAACTGGGTATAGGGCGCCGGGCGCTTCAGGAAGTGCTGGCAGACTCGGCAACCAGCCTGGGAGCAAAAGTGAGACTGGGTGTAGTGGTAAAGTCTTTGCAAGAAGACGAAAACGGAGTGGAAGTAGCGTTTTCCGACGACTCCCGTGGCCGCTATGACCTGGTGATTGGCGCTGATGGCGTGTATTCACAAATTCGGGACATGATCTTCCCCGATTCACCACAACCTGAATTTGCCGGTCAGGGTGTCTGGCGCTACAACTTCAGGCGTCCCGCCGCTATGGACTCCCTTTCGGTCTATGAAGGTCCTGTCGGCACAGGACTGGTTCCCCTCTCCGAAGAGCTCATGTACATGTACGTGACAAGCCCGGAGCCGGGCAATCCCAGGTATCCCAGGAAAGGTCTTGCCAAAGCCATGCGCGGCAAGCTTGGAAACGCCCCACCTGTGATTGCTGAATATGCCCGACAAATCACTGAAGATGACGAGGTCGTCTACAAGCCACTGAACTGGCTTATGATCGAGGGCGACTGGTATAAGGGGCGCACAATGCTGATCGGCGATGCTGCACATGCCACCACGCCCCACCTCGGCCAGGGTGCAGGGATGGCGATTGAAGACAGCGTGGTGCTGGCAGAAGAGTTGAGCAGGCAAAGCAGCATCTACAAGGCCTTTGATGCCTTCATGAAACGCAGGGAAGAGCGCTGCCGCTATATCGTGGAAACTTCAGTGGCCATTTGCAAAGGGCAGTTAGGGGAAGGTCCTCTCGTCAACAATGCAGCGGCAACCGCCGAGATGTTCAAGGTAACAGCGGAACCCATTTAACATCACATGTGAGGGCGTTTAATCCGCCTGTGACAATCCGCTTCTTTGAACGCTGTTTCCAGAGCAACAATCCATTAGAAGGAACCAAGCCCAATGGCTATGTTTGAATACTTCCCCAATTATGTATGGAATCTGTCGATTGCCATTGCCCTGGAAAATGGCGGTCGAATTGGTGAGATCATTGATATGTGCAAACCCCTCAGGAACGCCGCCATCGATGGCGAGGATACAGATACCCACAGGTTCCTCGAGGAATGGGTGAAAATGGCTGACAAGCTTTCCGATCTGGCTGCCGACGATGAAGCAAATGGCAGGCTGTTTTCCGCCGGAAACAAGCTGAAGCGCGCCAGCATCTACTACGTGACTGCTGAACGCATGCAGGGACTGGGACATCCAGGCCGCAAGGAAACTTTCAGCAAGGCGCTGGATGTTTTTACACGAGGCACCGCCTATGTGAAGGACAATATCGAACGAATTGAAATTCCCTACAGGGATGGCACGCAGTTATCGGCCTACTTGAGCCGTGGTGAAGGCGAGGGAGCACGCCCTGTTGTCATTTTCTGTAATGGCCTGGACAGTTGCAAGGAAATGCTCTGGCTGGGTGGCTTTCCCCTGGCCCTGGCAAAGCGTGGTATCTGTTGTCTTTGCGTTGACCAGCCCGGCACCGGGGAGGCATTGCGGATGTACAATCTTCCTGCAACGCATGCCAGCGAAGAGTGGGCCTCGGCCTGGGTTGACTGGCTGGAGGAGCAGGACTTTGTGGACAAGGATAAAATCGGCATGAGCGGTATTTCCCTGGGCGGTCACTTCGCTCCAAGGGCCGTTGCCTTTGAGCCCCGTTTTGCTTGCGGTGCTGTCTGGGGGGCAAATCACAACTGGGCGGAAGTACAGCAAAAAAGGCTCAATCGCGAAGGTGAAAACCCGGTGCCCCATTATTGGAATCATGTCATGTGGGTGTTTGGCTGCCAGGACATGGATGAATTCCTGGAAAAGACCAGGGGCATGACCCTCGATGGCGTGATGGAGAAAATCAAAGTGCCATTCCTGGTGACCCATGGTGCACATGACCGTCAGATCAGTGTCGATTATGCGCATCAAAGCTATGACCAGCTTGTCAGCTCACCCAAACGCGAGTTGAAGATTTTTACCGAGAGAGAGGGGGGAGTCGAACATGTAGGTGCGGATAATATGTCCTTCGGCTGTGACTACATCGCCGACTGGTTTGCTGAAACGCTGGGCACCTACACTAAATAAAAAACCGATTTCCGGAGCTACCATGTCACGCAAATTTGTCGACCTTTCCATCTACCTGGAAAATGACGTAATAACGGATCCGCCATTCATGCGTCCGGAGATTACCTACCAGAATCATGCCGACACGGTAAAAGAAGCACAGGTTTTTTTTCCAGGCGTCGCGGCTGATGAATTCCCGGGAGGGGAAGGCTTTGCCGCAGCAGAAATGGTAAAACTGTCTACGCATAATGGTACTCACCTGGATGCTCCCTGGCACTTCCATCCCACCATGGACGGAGGGAAGCCGGCGATGACGATTGATGAAGTCCCGCTTGACTGGTGTTTTCGTCCTGGCGTCAAACTTGATTTCAGACACCTTCCCGACGGACATGTGGTGACCGCCCAACAGGTAGAGGAAGAACTGAAGCGGATTGGCGTTGAATTGCAGGCTCTGGATATCGTGCTGGTCAATACCGCCGCTGGAGGCGCTCTGGGCAATCCTGACTTTGTCAATATCGGCTGCGGCATGGGCCATGAAGCCACCCTGTATTTGCTTGAGCGTGGTGTCCGGGTCACGGGCACTGATGCCTGGTCCTGGGACGCCCCTTTTTCATATACGGCGGAAAAAGTAAAAGAAACCGGTGATACTTCCCTGATCTGGGAGGGGCACAAAGTCGGCAAGGACGTCGGCTACTGCCACCTGGAAAAATTGCATAACCTTGAAGCACTACCGCCCACCGGTTTCACCGTGTGCTGTTTCCCGCACAAGATCAAGGGTGCTTCCGCCGGCTGGACTCGCGCGGTGGCAATATTCGAGGACTGAGCAATGGACTTTGTTTGTTAAGCCACCATGATATTCGAATACAGCATTATTTAACCTGACCTGCCCGGGGATTGCGATGAAACTGGCAACAGCCGCGAATAATTCGCCGGACGGCAAACTTGTCGTGGTTTCCGGGGACGGGAGCCGCTTTCTGGTGCCTGAAACCTTTCGCACACTGCAGCAGGCCATTGAAAACTGGCCTTCAGCACAGGACCAGTGCCTGGCACTGGCTCAAAGGCTGGAAGCAGGCGAAGGGCAGTCAACTGAGGGCTTGCACTTGATCGCAGCTCTGCCTCGGGCCTGGCAGTGGCTTGACGGCTCTGCCTTCCCCAGTCACGGCAAGTTAATGCAGGAAGCATTCAAGCTACCACCGATCGAATACGAAAAACCCCTGATGTACCAGGGTATGTCTCATCTCTTCCATGGACCCACGGATGATATTCCTTTCATGTATGAGGAGGACGGTATCGACTTTGAAGGGGAGTTTGGGGTCATTGTCGATGCAGTTCCAATGGGAACCACGGCAGAGGAGGCCATGGCACATATCAAACTGCTGGTGCAAATCAATGACTGGTCATTGCGCAAACTCGCCCCGGAAGAGATGAAAACCGGTTTTGGCTGGATTCAGGCGAAACCGGCCTGCTCGATGGCTCCTCTGGCGATCACACCGGATGAAGCAGGTGAAGCCTGGTGCGATGGCAGGTTAAACCTGGACATGACTGTAGACTGGAATGGCGCGCGTTTTGGCAGCCCCAATGGGAAGGCCATGGAAGTCGGTTTCCATGAACTTGTGGCCCATGCTGCGGCAACACGGCCGCTTTGTGCCGGCACAATTATTGGATCGGGCACGGTATCCAATGACAACTTCCGGGAAGTCGGCTCCACCTGCATTGCTGAAAGGCGGGGTATGGAAATAGTCGATGAAGGTGTAGCGAAAACGGGGTTTATGCAATTTGGCGACCGTGTGCGAATGGAGGTCAGGTCTGCGGATGATCTTCTGCTGTTTGGTGCCATTGATCAGCAGGTGATCAGACAATGCAGAGTTGCCGCCCCACCCGCGCTGCCCGGCCTGAAATGATACTGCAACCCTGGCAGGGCGGTGATTGCGCAGCGGCTCGGCAAAGCGGGGATAGTCGAAGATGCGAGTCAGTCAGTGTCGAAAAATGCGTGTCAAAATGGTCAATAAAATCAGAGGGGATCATGGGATGCCTCCAAGCAGATAGCTTGGAGGCATAGAATCCCATAAAATCAAATAATTTGCTTTAATTTTATAACACAATATTTTGATTTTAATTACTTTTTAATTCTAAATCCCTGTTTAGAAGCTCGCTTCGAGAGTCAACTGAAAACGGCGTCCAAACTCATCAAAGCCAATGCCAGAGTTGGTCTGCGAGCCAACGCGGTTGAAGGCGCCCGGGATGACCGGTGGGTTCTTGTCAAACGCATTGTTAATTGCCAGGCTGGCTGACCAATCACCTCCCCCCAGCATGGAATCGCCATCGTAGCGAAAGCTGAGGTTGGTGAACGAATAAGACGGGATAGTGTTGTCGTCCACATCCACACCTTCCACCCAGTTGATGTTGACCAGCGTATCGCTGATGAAACGCTGCTGCCAGGTGGCTGACCATGGCCCCACAGAGTACCTGAGAGTGGCATTGAAAGTAAGGTCCGGACGCCCGGTACCGCCGATCTGGTTGATGGCGACACCACCGGGTGGCTGATCAAAACGTTCCAGCAGTTTTCCGGCCAGGAACCTCAAGGACAAACTTTCCGCCTGATTACCGAACAAGTTCGGTTCCATGTTGTAGGCCACCTCGTAGTCAATACCTTCTGCAAAGGAAGTCGACAGATTGAGGAAGGGAGCACCCACACCAACCGGGATGTTGTTACTGTCGCGATTGATGAATTCACAGAAGGCGCCAGTCTCGAAACACTGGTCCACAATCTGCTGCTCCGTGATGCTGTCCACGGCGCCGGAAATATCGATCTCATACCAGTCAACGCTCATGCGCAGGCCTTCAAAGAAAGAGGGCTCAAACACTAAACCGACTACCGTGGTGTCCGCTTCCTCGGGAGCGAGGTTCGGGTTACCGCCGCGGAAGAAGGACACGTTGACATCGAGCAAACCGGTGACGGGATCATCAATCAGGGTACCTCCGGTCTGGACGTCGAAGCGCTCCTGGAAGCTGGCCTCACGAACGTCCCTGGAGCGGGTGGCGCGGATTCGCAGGTCTTTGTACACCTGCCACTCCAGGCCCACTTTCCAGGCATCCTGACTGCCGCTGGAAGAATAGTCCGAACGGCGATATGCCAGGTTGCTGCCAAGGCTGCTGTTGCCGTTACTGGATTTCCAGATGGGCACGTTGAACTCGGCGAACCATTCCCAGACATCGAAGCCTCCATCCAGCAGGGAGATCGTGGAGAACTGGTGCAGGTTGGCGGTGCCCCCGGCGAAGGCGCCGGCGATCCCGCGGATACCCAATGACGGTGAATTGATGGGCGGGCCCAGTTCGTCCAGGGCTACATTGGGGAACTCATCGTGGAAACTTTGGTCACGGTAGGTCAGGCCGGTGGCGAAGGACAGCGGACCGTAGCCCCAACCCTCGTGCAGTTCACCCTGCAGCAGCAATTCCGCGAAGTCCTGCTCCACATAGGCGTTATTGGTCTTGTGGGTTCCGTGAATGTAATCCCAGGCCAACTGATTCATGTTGCCGGCACCCATGGCGTTATAGGGCACACAGCCACTCACGGCATCCAGGCCAATAGGGGATTTCAAGGGCTGACCGGTATCGGTTGCACCCCTGAAGCCGTTCAGGCCCTGGATTTCCGGCGCATTTGCCAATTGCGTGGGGGTCGGGTTCACCAACTGCACGTTACAGACGATGTCCCCAGTGGCCGGGTCCACAACCGCGTCACGGGACAGCGCTTCAAGATCCACGCGCAGGGCATTGAATTTACCACCCACTTTGCGCGACTCACCGGTCTGGTAGGAACCGCTCAGGTCCCAGCCGTTGGGCAGTGTGGAATTGAACCCGAAGGTGTAGGACTCGGTGGTAAACACTTGGCGGTTAAACTCGCCGGCGCCCGCTTCCAGGTCACCGCGGAAGCTGCCCACCTTGTTGAGCCGGAAGGAAGAGAGGCCTTCCGCATCCATGATGCCCGCCACGGAGCCCGGCACGGATTCAGTGGGACTTATGTAACCGGGGATATAAGGGTTTTCACGGAAAATGGTATGAGACCACGGAGTGGTCATGGCCATGGTTGAGTGCCGGGAGGTACTGAAAGACTCGGTACGACCGATCAATGCCTGGCCATAAATTCTCAGGTTGTCATTGACCTCGTATTGCAGGGCTGCGAAACCGGTGCGGTTGTCCACCCCGTTGCCGCTGATCGGCGAGATGGTGGCGTCACTGTAACGCTTGGACTCGGGCCCCCCGGAGGTAAAGCCACCATTGGTGACATCGCCGAGAACAAACGGGCGCAGGCCGGTGCCATCATCGGTGAACTGCAAGCCGTTCAGGGCGGAACCGGGAGAGTTGATTACACCGGTAGGTGACAGGCCTGTTGGCGTGGCCCAGGGCACCGTGATGCGAACAGGCCCGTTCGGATCCGGGTTGGTGATGTGTCCCCAGCGCTGGAACCATTTCGGATCGAGCTCAGAAGCATCACGGTAGATTTCGTCGATGTGGCGAACATTGACGGAACCGATAAAGTTCCAACGCTCGCCGATTTCGAAACCACCGGCAATCTCAGTATTGTAGTTCTTGCCGTCGTTGTTGAATTCATTCATCCCCGTGCTGGCAGTGATTTCCAGTCCTTTAAATGATCGGTCAAGAACGAAGTTGGTGACACCCGCCAGGGCGTCGGCACCATAGGCCGCCGAGGCGCCGCCGGTGATGACGTCGACTGAACGCACCAGCGCCATCGGTATATTGTCCACGTTGACCGTACCGCGCTTATCGGCGGGCACGATACGTGTACCATCCAGCAAGACCAGGGTACGATTACGACCCAGGCCGCGCATGTCGAGAAAACTGCCACCGCCGTCACCAAACAATGTTGCGCCACCGCGCTGGGCAGTACCGGTGGCGAAGAACTGCGGCAGGGCATCAAGCTGTTCAGCAACGGTTCCGCCCGGTTCAAAGTTCATTAACTCCTGCGGTGTAACACTGGTAACAGGCGTCGGTGAAGCCATGCCATCTGTTACACGCAAACGGGTGCCGGTTACGGTGATTTCTTCAAGATCCTGTGCCAACAGTACCGGACTGATGCTGACAGCTGAAGCAATAGCGATGGCAAGGGTGCTTTTAAAATGCTTTCTAACCATTGGATTTCTCCCATTTAATTATTTTTTTTGTATTTTTGTTTTTTTTCCACATTCAGATCCTGGGCTGAGCACAGGTAGGTTTATGAATGCGGGGTTGAATCGTCCTATACTCCTGGAAGCAAAACTTGACCAGATAGGATGCCCGGCGAGTATGCCGCAGTATATTCCCGGATAATTACCGCTTGTGCTCCAAGCCCGGATGGTCATAAAGCGTATCAGGCAAGTACAATGCTGGAGGCTGGCGCCGACCCCAAGGCCACACTGGCAGACGGTGATACACCACTGATGCTGGAGGACCGGTATGCAGCAGCGCAAAGCGCCGGGGGTGGAGACCACTTTGACAAGGTAAAAATCAAAGGGGTCAGAGTAACTTGATTCCGAGAGGTGCCACCAGGAAAAACGGGTGGATAGAAGATATAAACGGGTATTCCATTGGCGTCGAGTCTGAAATATTGGCTCGTTGCCCGACCTATCCCTTCGTCCCGGCCCGTGGCACTTCTCTCACTCGGTAATATCGATGCTGAACACCCGCTTGAGCCGTCTGACCCAGGTCATGGCAGCGCGTTGTTCCATCGGGGTACAGTTATCGGGTTCGGTGGATCAGTATCGCAAGCGCATCCTTTTGGCCGGCCGCAGGGCTGCTCTGGGCATTGTGAAAGCAGGTAGTGGGCAGGGCCATGCCGGCGGCACCCGTCCCAAGAGATCGCACAATAGGTGAAGGTCGTAGCCCCCCGCACATGGCGCACATGGTCTGCGCCAGGATGAGGTGATAGACTGAACATATTCAAGTCAAGGCACTCATCACAAAAGGAGCGGCCATGCTGCGCATGAAAACAAGCGCCTGCATCGAGGCACCGGCAGAACGCGTCTGGGAATGCCTCTCGAAAGTCGAGAATATCGGTGACTGGGTTCCGGCCATTCTGAGCGCGCGTTGCGAAACCGGGACGCGGCGCGGGGCAGGCACCGTTCGGGTCTGTGAGCTCAAGAAATTTACCGTCCGCGAGGAATTCATCGAGTGGGACGAGGGCCGCAGCTTCAAATACCGCGGCACGGGCGCGCCCATGATCGAATGGGCGACAAACCGCTGGACCGTCGAAGCGGTCGGCGACAGGACACTGGTGACGAGCGAGGCCGAGTTGAAGGTCAAGGGCGGTCGCCTGGGGCGCCTGCTGGAGCCGCTCGTCTATCTTGCAACGCGTCTCGGCCTGCCCAACAGCCTTGCGCCACTCAAACACTACTGTGAAACGGGCCAGCCCTTCACCGGCAATCCACGGCATCTGCCGGTGCCCGATACTTTGTGTTGAGCGATCTGGCGGAAGCAATGGCGTTTGTCGGGGGCGTGTCCAACGCAAGCGCATCCTTTCAATCATTGGATCGGGGGTCTGACGTGACGATAATCCGCACTCGCGCCTCCAACTGCTGCCCATCAGGGCTGGCACAGGCCCAGGAGACAAGCAGATCGTCTTCCCCCTCCTGTACAGCTTCCAAATAATCCCTGTCCGATCTTGAAGAGGTCACGTTCTGCACATCGACAGTGGATACGATTATCGGGACTTCAGGCAGGAATTCGCCTCTTGGTCCGTATGCCTCAACGACCAGCCCGCTTGCTTGGCTGCTGGCATTTGACCGATAAATCCGATCGCCTATATTCAGGATGAGCGGGCTTGGAAATATCCTCAACTCACTTGGAAAAGCCGACTGCTCGCACGCTTCCTGCCGTGTGTGTATGGTGAAAGCCCGAAAGCTGATATTCGCTGATTCGCCCGGTACCGCTGAGGAATAGCCTTCGCCGAAAATACCTGCAAAGCCTGATACAGGCAGTAGCAGTAGAACAATCACGCACACAAGATAATTTTCAGTCCTCATGTTGGCACCTCTGTTCGTCTTGCCGCACAACGCTGCCGGGACGACCCAAAGCAAGGATGGACACCAAAAGCAGAAACACGCAACCGGCAACACTGAATCCGAAAAGCCAGATGAACGGTACGTTGTCCAAGGGTACAAATGTGGCCGGCGTTCCCCGATACAGCAGTGGCACCAGGAGCAACCAATAAGCTACTCCGAACACAACAGGTGTGGGCGCGGCAAGAATCGGCCGGAGCCACGCCACTACGAGTGCAACCACGACCGTAACACCTGCTGTCACAGGAACAGCGACCATATACTGATCCAGACCCGAATAGCCTTCCACTCCGGACCGGGCGAGATACTTCAACGAGTACCGATAGTGCAGAGCGTACGGAACGACGGTCGCTGCCACCGCAGCAAAGTAGAGCCCGCGTCGCCATGGCATGCGCACTAATCGCAAGAGATACGCAATCGGAATACCGAACAAGGCACCCGTTACGTTGCCGAACATTGCGAAGTAAACCACGACCATGAATTCAGCTCCTCTACCGGGTACCCTTCCTGCCGAACGCCCATCTCCACTCGGACGCATACAAACCGATTACCAGCCATGCACCCAGATCGATCAGGAGGAGCAGCGAAGTATGAATTCGATCCCGGAGGTCAATCCGGGCCTGGGTCTGCTGCAACTGAGGCAGGGCTTCCAGAGGTAACTGAACGACCTTGCCCCTTGGGTCCATCGCGACCAGAGGGATCGTTCCGTCGTTCAGATCACCAGCTCCAAATGTCAAAAGGGCCATGGAAATGGCAAATGCGCCCAACAGGACAGCGACCGCCAGCGTCGATGCAAACGAGAGCCAGATAGAAAATCTATGGCCCAGTGCCGCCCGAATCGCCCAAATCACGTAGAGCAAACCCAAGG
>JAVVEZ010000134.1:0-5669 GCA_032250895.1 Pseudomonadales bacterium
CGCTTCTTTTTTTACTGCATACACAAGGCTTTCGTGTCTGGCCACATGAACCGAAAGTATAACCCAAGTTCCTGACAGGAACACCGGTAAATCCGACGGTAAATACGTTTGACCCCATCATCACCGCAGCCCGACAGGTTCCCGGCAGTGAAGCATCCCGGGCTACGGTGATGGCAACCGGAGGTCGCCCGGCATTGCTAGGAGTCTGCGTCTCAGTAATCCGGGTTATAACTCTTGATGATCACCCCGCCGGATTTTTCGTCGGACTCCAGTACCAGCAGCTTGCGGGCTTCGGCTTCGTCCAGCAGTTTGCCGAAGGAGCGGAAGCCGTAATAGGCCTCGCTGAACCCGGGCTGGCGGCGCTTGAGGGCCTGTTTGACCATGGAACCCCAGATTTTTTCTTCAGAACCGCGCTCGGCAAACAGAGCCTCCACGGTTTCCAGGACCAGGTCCAGGGCCTGCTGCTTGTTATCCCCATCCTTGGCCGGTTTCTGGGTGGCGCCGGCGGTCTTTTTCCCGGTAGCGGCACTTTTCTTCTTGCTCTGCTGCTTGACCTTTTCCCGCACCAGGTCGTCGTAGTAGATGAACTCGTCGCAATTGGCCACGAGCAGGTCGGAGGAGGAATTCTTGACGCCAATACCAATCACCACCTTGTTGTTCTCGCGCAGCTTGCTGACCAGCGGCGAAAAGTCGGAGTCACCGCTGATGATCACGAAGGTGTCGACATGGGCCTTGGTATAGCAGAGGTCGAGGGCATCCACCACCATGCGGATGTCGGCGGAATTCTTGCCGGACTGCCGCACATGGGGGATCTCGATCAGCTCGAAGGCGGCCTCGTGCATGGCGCCCTTGAAGGCCTTGTAACGCTCCCAGTCGCAGTAGGCTTTCTTGACCACGATATTGCCCTTGAGCAGCAGGCGCTCCAGCACCTTCTTGATATCGAATTCGGCGAATTTGGCATCGCGCACACCCAGCGCGACATTCTCGAAATCGCAGAACAGCGCCATGTTCTTGGTATCTTGCAATAAGGTCATGACAGCTCCGGACAAGTCTATGCGGGGGTCATTGTGCGGCTTTGACGCCGCTTTGTCGATCAGGGTTTCAGGAAGACCGGCAAGCGGGATAAAATTTCTGCCTTACGTAATGAATGGCAGCGTGTTATCTTCATTTGTGACGTGTGAATTTCTACTGACGGATGACAACCATGGGATTGACCGGAGTAAAGCTGAAGGGTCTGGTGCTTGTGCTGCTGGGCGGATTGTTGCTGACCAGCTGTGGTGGCTCGCAGCAAAGCCAGGTAGCTGCGGGCAATCTGCAGGGTGTGTTCCATATGGGCAATGGCACCGAACCCCAAGGGCTTGATCCCCACATCGTCACCGGCCTGCCGGAACATCACATCATTCAGGCCCTGTTCGAGGGTCTGGTGACCAAAAACCCCACGACCCTGGAAATAGAGCCGGCAGTGGCCGAGTCCTGGGACATCAGTGCGGACGGCAGACTGTATACCTTTCATCTGCGCCACGATGCCCGCTGGTCCAACGGTGACCCGCTGACGGCCGAGGACTTCCGCTGGTCCTGGCAAAGGGCACTGACCCCGGCGCTTGGCAGCCTCTACAACTACATGTATTTCGGCATCGTCAATGCCGAAGCCTTCGGCACCGGACAGATCACAGACTTCAGTCAGGTCGGCGTCAAGGTTCTGGATGACTACACCCTGCAGGTGGAACTGAAGGAGCCCACCCCCTACTTCCTGCAAATACTCGATCACTACAGCACCTTTCCGGTGCACCGCGCCACGCTGGAAGCCTTTGGCTCCGCCAGCAGCCGGCTCTCGCAATGGGCCCGGGCCGGCAACCTGGTGAGCAATGGTCCTTTTGTGCTAAGCGAATGGCAGGTCAATTCCCATATCCGGGTGGAGAAATCCCCTTACTACTGGGATGCCGACAAGGTCAAACTGAACGCCATCGTCTACTATCCCACCGAAAACCTGACCACCGAGGAGCGCATGTTCCGGGATGGACAGCTGCATTTCACCAACAGTGTTCCGCTCGAAAAGATTCCCACCTACCTCAAGGAACAGCCGGAGTTGATCGAGATAGCGCCCTATCTGGGCACCTATTACTACATGATCAATACCACCCGTCCTCCCTTTGATGACGCTCGGGTGCGACGGGCACTGGCCATGGCCGTGGACCGGAAGCTGCTGGTGGAGACGGTCTTGCAGGGCATCGTCGAACCCGCCTATGCCATCGTGCCGCCGGGGACCCTGGGCTATGATCCCCCCAAACTTTTCTCATATGACCCGGAGCAGGCGCGCGAGCTGCTGGCGGCGGCGGGTTATCCGGAGGGTCAGGGCTTCCCGGCCTTTGACATTCTCTACAATACCCAGGAATCGCACCAGAAAATCGCCGTGGCCATCCAGCAGATGTGGCGACAGAACCTCGGCATCGATGTCGGTCTGGTGAACCAGGAATGGCAGGTCTATCTGGATTCCCAGGAAAACATGAACTATGACATTTCAAGGCGTGGCTGGATCGGTGATTATGTGGACCCAAACTCCTTTCTGGACATGTTTTTGACCGGCGGCGGCAATAACAAGACCGGTTTTTCCAATCCGCGCTATGACCAGATCATACTGCAGGACGCTCCGAAGGTGCAGGATAGGGACCAGCGCTATGCCCTCTTCCGGGAAGCCGAAACCCTGTTGATTGACAACATGCCGATCATCCCGCTTTATACCTATCAGAGCAGCCATCTGAAGCAGCCCAGCGTGAAGGGCATGCCGACCAACATCATGGACTACTACAACTGGAAGTACGTCTACCTGGACGCACAGGAGTAGCCGGGACTCATCATGTGGCGCTTTATCGGCTTGCGGACATTACTGGCGGTGCCGGTCATCCTGATCGTGATCACCTTGACCTTTTTCCTGGTGCGGGCCGCGCCGGGTGGACCTTTTTCCAGCGAGAAGGCGGTTTCCCCGCAGGTGAAAGCGGCGCTGGAAGCCCAGTACCGGCTCGACCAGCCTCTTTTCCAGCAGTATCTCTCCTATCTGGGTGATCTGGCCCATGGCGACCTGGGGCCCACCTTCCGCTACCCCGGGCGCACGGTCAACGAACTGATCATTCAGGGCCTGCCGGTCACCGCCGAGCTGGGTCTTTATGCCTTGTTGATAGCCGTCCTGTTCGGCGTGCTGGCCGGGGTGCTGGCCGCACTGAAGCCCAACAGCGCGCAGGACTATGTTCCGATGAGCGTGGCGATGGTCGGTATCTGCATGCCCTCCTTTCTGCTGGGGCCGCTGCTGGTGCTGGTCTTCGGCATCTGGCTGGGCTGGCTGCCGGTATCCGGCTGGGGCAACATTCCCGGTGACAAGATACTCCCCAGTCTCACCCTGGGCGCAATGTATGCAGCCTATATCGCCCGCCTGAGCCGTTCGGGCATGCTCGAGGTCATGTCGCAGGACTACCTGCGTACCGCCCGGGCCAAGGGCCTGCCGGAGTCTGTCGTCATCATCAAACACGCGCTGCGCGGCGGCCTGCTGCCCGTGGTCAGTTATCTGGGTCCGGCCTTTGCCGGCCTGTTGAGCGGTTCCTTCGTGGTCGAGACCATCTTCCAGATTCCGGGTCTGGGCCGCTTCTATGTGCAGGCCGCCTTCAACCGTGACTACACCATGATTCTCGGCACCACGGTGTTTCTTGCCACCCTCATCGTGCTGTTCAATCTCTTGTCGGACATTGCCGCGGCCTGGCTCAATCCCCGGCTGCGCTTTCAGTTCAGGAAAGCCCAGCCATGAGCCATGACAGCGGCATTCTGACTGTCACCGAAGCTTTGCCACGGGGCGTGTCGCTGTGGCAGGACGCCTGGGTACGCCTGCGCAAGAACCGCCTGGCCATGTTCGGGCTCTGCTTCCTGCTGCTGATCCTGCTGCTGTGCCTGCTCGCGCCCTGGCTCACGCCCTATGGCTATGAAGAACAGAATCTGCGGCTGGGGGCCACATCACCTTCCGCCGCACACTGGCTGGGTACCGATACCTTCGGCCGGGATCTGCTGACCCGCATTCTGTACGGTGGCAGGGTATCGCTGATGGTGGGCTTCATCGCCACCGCCGTGGCCCTGGTGATCGGCGTCAGCTACGGCGCCATTGCCGGTTATGCCGGCGGCCGGATCGATGGCGCCATGATGCGCCTGGTGGACATCCTCTACGCGCTGCCCTTCATGATTTTCATCATCCTGCTGATGGTGGTGTTTGGCCGCAACCTGCTGCTATTGTTCCTGGCGATCGGCGCCGTGGAATGGCTGACCATGGCCCGTATCGTGCGCGGACAGATCCAGAGCCTGCGCCAGCAGGAATTTGTCGAGGCCGCGATTTCGCTGGGCCTGGGACCCGCCGCCATCATTCGCCGGCACCTGATTCCAAACGCACTGGGTCCGGTGATCGTCTATACCACCCTGACCATTCCCAATGTCATGCTGCTGGAGGCCTTCCTGAGTTTTCTCGGGCTCGGCATACAGCCGCCCGCCTCCTCCTGGGGGCTGCTGATTTCCGCCGGCGTGGAAACCATGGAGGAGTATGCCTGGCTGCTGATCTTTCCCGGTCTGGCCCTGAGCCTGACGCTGTTTGCTCTGAATTTTCTCGGCGACGGCCTGCGCGACGCGCTCGATCCTAGGACCTCCAAAGACTGATGTCGCCATCCATTGCAATGATACAGGACACTACACTAGACATGGCTCTGCTGGATGTAAGCAATCTGTCCGTTCACTTTCATACCCGCAACGGCCTGGTGCGGGCCGTCGATGGCATCAGTTTCACGGTGGAGGCCGGCAAGACCCTGGCCATCATCGGTGAATCCGGTTCCGGCAAATCCGTGGCCTGCTACAGTCTGCTGGGCCTGATCCCCAAACCGCCGGGCCGGATCGAGTCGGGTACGGCCAGGTTTGACGGCCGCGACCTGCTCAAGCTGAGCGAGGCGGAACTGCGCAAGGTGCGGGGCAAGGGCATTTCCATCATTTTCCAGGACCCGATGACCTCCCTGAATCCCTTTCTGACGATCGGTGAACAACTCATCGAACCCCTGCGCCTGCACTTTGGCATGAGCCGCAAGGAAGCCTGGGAGAAAGCCACGCAAACGCTGGAAGAGGTCGGCATCGCCAATCCGGCCCGGCGCATGCAGGCCTGGCCCTTCGAGTTTTCCGGCGGCATGCGCCAGCGTGTCGTGATCGCCATGGCCCTGATCACCGAACCGGCCATCATCGTCGCCGACGAACCCACCACGGCCCTGGATGTCACGGTGCAGGCGCAGATACTGAAACTGCTGAAGGCATTACAGCTGAGCCACAACATTGGCGTGATTTTTATCAGCCACGATCTGAGCGTGGTGGCTGACATCGCCGACGAACTCTGCGTGATGCAGGATGGCCGCTTCGTCGAACAGGGCAGCCGCGACGCCATTTTCCGCAATCCGCAACACGACTACACCCGCAAGCTGCTGGCGGCGGTGCCGGACACCGAAAAGGTCGTGGACAGCAGCCGGCACAGCCAGGCCCTGGTCGAATTGAACGAACTGTGCATGAGCTTTCCGGGCAACAAGGGGCAAGCGCCGGTCAAGGCCGTCGATGAGGTCTCCCTGAGCATTCAGCGGCATGAGATTCTGGGCCTGGTCGGGGAATCC
>JAVVEZ010000038.1:0-31321 GCA_032250895.1 Pseudomonadales bacterium
ACAATCCTTTTCAGTTACAGAACAAAAGCGTGATCGTGACCGGTGGTGGCTCGGGCATCGGTGCGGCCATCAGCGAATTGTTTGCGGCCGTTGGCGCCCGGGTCTTCGTCGGCGACATCGATGTCGAGGCCAGCAAGCGGCGGCATGGGGAATCCGGCAGGAATCGTGCGATTTCAGTGCATTACTGCGATATTTCAGATGCGGACAGTGTGGCAACTTTCATCGCAACAGCCACCCGGGAGCAGGCACCCGACGTGCTGGTCAACAATGCCGGCATCGGCTTTGTCGGCACCATCGAAGACACCTCGGAAGCCGATTTCGACCGCCTTTACAATACCAACGTAAAGGGCACCTACTACATGAGCAAGGCCCTGATGCCGCATTTCAAGGCCCGCGGCGCTGGTGTGATCGTAAACATGGCCAGCATCTGTGGTCTGGTCGGCGTGCCGGACCGTTTTGCCTATTGCATGACGAAGTTCGCCATCGTCGGCATGACCAAAAGCATGGCCATGGATCACGCCCGGGACAAGATCCGGGTCAACTGCATCTGTCCCGGGCGCATCGTGACACCCTTCATGACGGCCAGGATCAATGAATACCCTGACCCGGAAGCCATTCGCGCGGACATGGACGCCAGCCAGCCCATGGGCCACATGGGTGATCCGAAAGATGTGGCCGCTGTTGCCCTGTATCTGGCCTGCGATGCCTCCGCCTTTGTCACCGGCGCCTGTGAAAGCGTGGACGGCGGCTGGTATGCCGGTTAGCGCAGGTTTCCTGTCATCCCCGCATAGCCTCTACCTATAGGGGTAGGGAAGGGCTCGCACCCTCCCTTCCCTCCGAGCCGTGTGTGCGGTTTTCCCGCGCACGGCTCTCCAGTCAGTAGTTTCAACATCCTGATTGACTCGCCAGAGCATAGGCTTCGGCTAAGGTAAAAAAACCGCTGCTCAGCGAAGAATTTAATGGGCCAGCGTCTACCAGGCTGAACCAAAAACCTCCTTTGCCGCCGTTAGCCAGCGCCGCCAACATGCGGTCCCCAGATCGTGGCTTCCACTCAGGACCCTGCCGGGCCCCTGTGTCTGTATCTTGCTTAGCCGTTGCCGACACTGTCCCACTACAGTTGAGGAAGACCCAAATTTACTGGCCACCAACTTCGGCTGTGGACGCAAAACGATTTTCCCTATGAATAATACCAGGAACAGGGCTGCCAAGTATCCCAGTCTATATCGTCATTTCCTCCACCTAACGCTGATTGCCCCTCTATCTGATCAAACATTTGAGCACCAAAATAACCATGACCACCCGCTAAGCCACCATTTGGATTCTTCGGAACGAAAAATTCATCCTCAGCGTTGGATGGTGTATGCACTGTATATATCCAGAGCTCAGTATATTGGGGCTGCATGGAACCTTCCGCCGCTGTATTATAGGCCTCATGCATCAGGAGAGACGGTTCTTGATAACACGAACTATAATTTGCCAGCGAACTTAAAGGAAAAAGATACCCTAAAATAAACACTAATTTATAAATGATTGATTTATAATTCATCTTGAATATCTCCAGAAAAAATTATGAAACGTGGAATATTGTTATCTTGTTACAAAAGAGTCTACTAATTTCCTCCAACGCCGCCTCGTTGCTCACAGCCCAGAGTCGCTTCCTCAAGAAATTTTTCTGGTTCTGTTTGAGCATATTCAAGCCAGTCCATATTGCTGCCTGAAACGCCCAGACGAATCCGGCTTTTTCTTTGATTTAGTGCCAAGGCACCCGCAGTAGATAATGAAGCGAGGGTTTGTTGGTAGTAAGCAATAATATCCTCCTTTTCGTAAGTCTCACTGAGTTCATATATACGGCCCACTTCTGCCGCACCCGCTGAACCTGTATGGTTACCCTGGAGAATCTCCCTGCACACTTGATCCAACAATTGTGTGGCGCGATTGTTTAAGGTATTTACGTTGGAAGAAGCCATGGAGAGTATCGCCTGGTCTGCAGGGATAAGGCCATCGAGAGACTCAGATCTCCGTAATGCTGCATGCATCGCAACCCACTCAGAGTTTTCATTATTTTTATACTGATTACTTTCAATTTTATCAGGCCGCCTCCTTGGTGTTGATTTAAAAATATTACCGGGCACGGCTTCGGGAATGCCATCGGGACCAAACCTATAAAACCCCTCGCGTTGTTCTGCATCCAGAGATTGAGCTTGAATGTGGAGGTGAGGCAAGAACACAAAATTCAATATAAAAATATAAAAAATTAATCTTTTTATTAACTGATGATTGATAACCATGGCATTATTCCTTTAATTTTTCGCTTTTTGAACCCTTGCCGTGCTACAAATGGAATGACTAAAAACTCCATTTCATTGGTCTCCTTCAATAACAGGAACTGAAATGCTTACTACTTTTTGACTTCAGTGTCAACAAGATTTTAAGTAAATTTTCCCCTATCAGAAAAAGAACGACATGTCTGGAAGGTTTATACGAAAAAAGGGCCCCTTTACTGTCTGCCCTCAAGGCCCCGGCCAGACCAGTTCACCCAGCGCGGCACTGGCGGGAAATACCGTGCGGGGTTGTCCGTCATGCCACTGGATCACCAGGATGCCGGCATCGATGCGCTTGCCGCTGGCATCGAAGCGGACCCGGCCACCGGCAAAATAATCCGCCGCGCCTGCCGTGATGTCCAGGCTGTGCAGGGCATCTGAAACCGCCGTTTTATCCGTCGTTGCCGCCAGCTCCAGCGCTTCCTTCAGCAGCCAGATATGACCGTAGGTGGACAGCGGTCCCTGGGTCATCCAGGACTCGCCACTGCTGGCAACGAATTCCTGCGCAATCGCCTGCTGGCCCGCCACAGTCCAGTTTGCCACGATCGACATGATGCCCTCCAGCAGGGCTGCCGGCATGTTGCCGACCAGGTCGGGATCACCCATGGCGCTGCCATTGGAAATGGTGGGTATGCGCCCGCGGCCGATACCGAATTCCTGCATTTTTTCCAGCAGCAACTTGGCATCGGAAACAGCTGTGGGCAGCAGTAACAGCAGGTCGGGGCGGCGGGCACGGACCCGCTGGATCAGGGGGGTGGCATTGGCCAGCGGCGGCGTAAAGACTTCATTCACCACCAGCTCCAGGCCCAAGTCCGCCAGCGCACTGCCCTCCGTGATGGGACTGACAAAGGCAACTGATGCAGCCGTGTTATCCATGACGATGCCAACGGTTTGCGGGCGCTTGCCCGATGCGGCTTCTGCCATGTCCATCAACAAAGGCAGGGCGTTGCGTGCCTGATAGGCGCCGGTGGCAGAGGTCTGGAACACATGCTGGAAACCCCGGCTGGTGATCAGGTCGGAATAGGACAGGGTCAACAATGGTACCCCGGCCCGCTCGGTGACTTCAGTCACCGCCAGCGTGAACGAACTCAGATAGGCGCCCGTGGCACCGGCCAGATCCGGGGCCTCGGCCACCATGCGCTGGGCCGCATTCTTGGCCCGTTCCACGCTGTCACCGGCGTCAAAGACCACCAGTTCCAGAGGGGCGCCGCCATGAGCCTGAATCCCGCCCTGGCGGTTGATGTGCGCAATGGCCAGTTCCGCCCCGCTGCGCATGACCTGGCCCTGCCGGGCCCAGGGCCCGGACAGGGGCACGATGAGCCCGACCTTGATCGGCGCCGGCTGCGCCAGTGCCGGCGTGAACAGCGCAAGGCCAAGAACAAAACCCAGGATTTTTATTGTTTTCATGCCGTCTTAACTCTGTCGGGGAATATTGCGGGCCACGGAGAAAAAGTCATACCATTGCGAGTCCTTGCCCTGGTAGTGTTTTTCTATTTTTACATCCAGCAGCCAGG
This sequence comes from Pseudomonadales bacterium, assembly GCA_032250895.1. Taxonomy (GTDB): domain Bacteria; phylum Pseudomonadota; class Gammaproteobacteria; order Pseudomonadales; family Pseudohongiellaceae; genus JAVVEZ01. The sequence goes on from JAVVEZ010000038.1 coordinate 3,836, forward strand.
GCCTGCCCTGTGCCAGGGCAGCCTTGCAGCGTTGCAGGGCCGCTTCGAGCCCGGCCGGCTCACTGACGCGCTCACCTTCGATGCCATAGGCACCCGCCATCTTGACGTAATCGATGTCGGGATGATCGAGGCTGACGCCGATGTATTTGCCGGTTTCGACCATCCTGCCCTGGTACAGATTCTGATTCGCCCGATTGGCCTGATACTGTCCGTTATTGAAAATCACCACCGCTATCGGCACCTCATAGCGGGCTGCCGACCACAGCGCCTGACTGCCAAAATTGAAACTGCCATCGCCAACCAGACACCAGACCTCCTTGTCCGGATTACCGATCTTGGTACCAACCGCCGCCGCCACACCCCAGCCCAGAACCCCGGAGGTCGTATAGTACTGGCGCCGACGTTGGGCCGGTGGCAGGCGATGATCGAATTTGAGATACCAGCGCGGATAATTGTCCGAGGTTATCAACTCACAGACCACTTCCGCATCCCTTGCAATCGCCTTGTCCAGCTCGAGCATCAGGCGCGAGGTGGCAATGGGCATGGCATTGAATTCCTGCCGGGCCGTTGCATCCAGCTGCTCGCGCCGTTTGCCGGTGTAGGCACTCAACCACGCCTGCCTGCTCCGGATGGCTTCGATATCCAGCTTGCGCCTTTTCAATTCCGCCAGAACCAGCGCCGAAGTAGCCTTGATACTGGCAATGGTGGCCAGGTCTATCGGATAATTGCGGCCCACCTCGGTTTCCGCCAGGCTGGTGTGGATGATCTTTGCGTCCCTTGACAACAAGGGCTGTTCAGGCAGGTTGAAGGTCTTGAACATGTGCCCCCCCAGACTCCAGAAACAGTCGATTTCCGCCAGCAGCGAGGCATCATCTGCGAGCACTTCGCCGACAAAGTTCGGATGGGTATTGGGGAAGACACAGGGAATCTTGACCGACAGCATCACCATCGCACCAACAGCCTCGGCAATACCGGCCACTGCCTCGCTGATCTCATAACGGATACATTCATTGCCCAGAAAAATGCAGGGCCTGTTCGCACTCAGCAGCATGTCGGCAATACGGCTGACATGCTCTGCAGAAGGCTGCACCTCGGTATCCACCCGTGAACGCGAGCGCGGGATGATTTCCGCCTCCTTGATCTTCACCTCCCACAAATCCTTGGAAAAGGTCACAAAGGATGGGCCTCCCGGCGGCGCCTCAGCCAGCAGAAAAGCGCGTCGCAGCACTTCCGGGATGGTTTCCGCTTTCATCACGTCCCAGGTCCATTGCGCATAGTCACGGGGCAATTCTGCCAGGTTGGGCGACTCCAGAAAGCCGTCCCAGCCCCGGAAGTTGGTGGACTGACGTCCTGCCGTCACGACCACCGGGATCCGGTCCCGGTAACTGCCGACCAACTGTCCCAGCGCATAGGCCACTCCCGCCACGGAGTGCAACTGCACGATCGAAGTCCGGCCGGTTGAACGCGAATAACCATCGGCCATGGCCATCGCGGCATTCTCGTGCAGACAGGTGGTGTATTGCAGTTGTGTGCGATCCACCAGCGCATCCAGAAAACCCGTTTCCTCGGAGCCGGCCAGTCCGAAGACATAGGGAATTTCCCAGTCGATCAGAAACTCGGCCATGACTTCCCCGCCACTCATGTTTTTAACTATACGGCTCTTTTCAGACAATGTTGTCTCCTCGTCAAATGCGCTTGGTAGCTGGTTATATCATTCATTTCCCGTTTAGACCGACACGACCATCCGGTGGCAAATAGCCACCGCCCAGGCCATCAGATCCTCATCGAAGTCAAAGCGCGGATTATGGTGACCGCCACGGGTATCGCAGGCGATCAGCAGGTGAGTGGCCTGACCGCCGTTTTGCTGCACGGTCCGGGACAGGCAGGTGGCATCTTCACTGGCCGGAACCTGGTAGGAACGACGCAATGCCGTTGCGGGAATACCCAGCGCTTGCAGAGAGTGTTCCAGTTCATCGACCAGGCCCGGATGATTGGCTTGGGCCTCGAAACGGCTGACTTCTCTGAGTTCGGCCGTACAGGCCTGCATGGCGGCAGCACCCTGGATGATCTGCTGTGCCCGCGCCAGCAGATCATCGCAGACCACATCATCACTGCCGCGCACTTCCAGACGGAAGCTACACAGATCACTGATCACATTCTGCGCATTGGCACTGTGCAGGCGGCCCACGTTGACCCGGCTGATACCGCCGCTGTGCCGGGGCAGGGCGTAGAGATTCTGGATGGCGGTGCAGGCGGCAAGCAAGGCATTGTGGCCAGCCTCCGGTGCGTTGCCGGCATGGCTGCTGCGTCCCGTGATGGCGATATCAAGGATGCGTGCGCCCAGCCAGCTGGCATCCAGCACGATTTCGCGCCGCCCGGTGATGCCGATATGAAAGGTGGCGAAGCGCTCGACTTCCTGCAGTTGCGGCAACTCGGCAAAATAACGTCCACCCCCGGCAACTTCCTCCGCCGGCTGGAAAAACAGATGCACCTTGCCGGACCAGGCCTGCGGGTTCTGCTGCAAGTCCGCCACCAGACGTTCTGCCAGGCCGATACCGGCCGTGATATGGGCATCATGGCCACAGGCATGCATGATGCCGGGATGCTGCGATGCAAAGCCCGCCGCCGCAGGCTGGTGAGCCTGATCAAGCGCCTCGGTGATCGGCAGTGCATCCAGATCGAAGCGAAAACCGTGGCAAGGGCCGGGATTGCCACTGTCCAGGGTCGCCACCAGGCCGCTGTACCCTTCGCGGCAGGCTTGCAGCCAGTGATGGTCCTGGCCCAGCTCGCTTGCCGCCTGCTGCCAGGCGGCGGCGCGTTCAGAGGCCGGTGGCCAGTTATGAGGTTCCTGGTGATACAGCGAGGCTCCCGCCGTGACCGTAAAACCCAGGCTGGCAAGCCGTTCAGCGGTCTCTGCGGTCGTCCGGTATTCCAGCCAGGAAAGCTCGGGATGGCGATGCAATGCCCGACGTATCGCCGCCAGATGGGCAACCAGCATGCCATCGGGATGTCGCGGCAGTGCCGTGGCAGGAAAGTCAGTCATCCAGCAGTGCCGGATTGATGTTGACCGAATACAGTCCGCTATAGGCCTGCAAGCCCAGCGGCGACAAGGCAATCGAGCCATTGCCGGAATGGCGGTGGCCGATCCAGCCCACGCGCGCATCGACATAATTGCAGGCATTCACATAGACGGTGCCGGTATGCATGGCCTTGATATAACTTTCGGCGCGCGCGCGTGAGCGGGTGAAAATGGAGCTGGTCAGGCCATAGCGGGTGTCGCTGACCAGTTCGATCGCCTGTTCATCGCTGTCGACTCTCATTACCGGCAACACCGGACCAAAGGTTTCTTCCCGCATCACGTCCATGGTGTGATTACAGCCCTTCAATAGAGTCGGCTGCAGGAAATGACACGTGCCGATGGTTTCCACGGTGCCGCCAGTGACTAGGTCGGCACCTTGCTCGCAGGCCTCATTGATCAACTTCTGCAGACCCGCTATGGCATCTATGCCGCCAAACAAGGGTCCCAGCGTGGTGTCATCCTGCATGGGATCGCCACTGACTTCGGCAGCCATGATGGCCTTGGCACGTGCGATGAAGTCATCATGGACGCGGTGATGGCAGTAGACCCGCTTGACCGCACAGCAGGACTGGCCGGAATTATGCAAACGACCGATCTTCACCGCCCACAATGCGGCATGGTCGAGGTCGGCATCCTCGGCGATATAGGCAGCGTCGTTGCTGCCCAGTTCCAGGGAACACTGGATGAAGGGATTATTCACATCCTGGTAACAGCGCCGGGCAACACTGGTGGCAATTTCCCGGCCACCGCGCACCGAACCGGTAAAGACCACATGATCGATGGCAGCCTCTTCGATGAGGCGTGCCGAGATGGAGAAATCCACCAGTACATGCTGCATCAGGCCGGCGATACCGGCCATGGTCCCGAAGGCCCGTTGAAAATGTTCACCCACCGATGGCGTGGTGCTGTGTTTGAGCAGCACGGCGCTGCCTGCCAGCAATGCGCAGACACTGCCGTTGATGGCGCAGAACAAGGGGTAGTTCCACGGCGTGATGATGTAGACCACGCCCTTGGCACGATACTCGATCCGGCCCTGGAAGTTCGCATCCCAGTAGCGGCTCAGGTCCACTGCGTCAAGGGCGCCGTGCTCGGCAAAATCACATAGCCAGCGGGCCCGTTCGAGCATGTAATCCAGCTCCTCGGCGGCGGCCTTCACCGGCTTGCCCATTTCCCGTGTAATGCCGGCGGCGATATCCTCACGGTACTGTTCAAAATATGTCAGCGCCTCACGCACCGCCCGGGCACGGATGGCAACGTCCAGCTTTGCCCAGGCCCGCCCGGTACGCTGCGCGAATTCAGCCTTTTCCGCAACTTTCTCGAAAGATTCACTCTTGGCGGCAAACACCTGTTTCCCGGTAAAAGGATCGTGCAGAATGATCTGGCTCATGGTTTTTCCCAGTCCGACTAGTCTATTTCAACGACGATAGGAGAAGCATCATAGCGTATAAACCGGAGCAGCAAAACTGTCCACAATCACCGCATGAAGAAAACCGTCCGGCGCGTTTTCGGCAACCATGCGATTGAAAGCCCCGGCATCATGGCTGCCCATTTCACTGTACACCCAGACAATTACCTGCTTGCCTGGCTGCAGTTTCTTTATCAGTGAGAAAACTTCCGGTGTCGCCGCACTGTCGGGAATAACCAGATAATCCAGATCGGCAGCCTGCAATTCGGCAGAGCTCAGGGTCGCGGCCGTTACCGGCAGATAACAGCTCCGGGTATCCCCGCTCCAGGGGTACATGGGCGCACGGGGACTGTGCGGCGGCCCCAGTACGGCACCCCGTTTCAGTTGCGGGAGCCCCTGACGCAATTCAAGCAGGGCGGGAATGTCCGAAGAAGACAGGATCAACTGCCCGGCCTCGATGCGGCCGCTCGCCAGCGTCTGGCGCAGCAAGGGGATCAGCGCCCTGAAGACACCCTGGCCTTTCAGCTCGATATTGAGCACTTTGGCCTTGTCCTCGAACAGGGCCAGCGTTTCTTTCAGCGTGGGGATGGGCTCAGCGGAAAGCAGTCGCAATGTCCTGATTTCCGCCTGTGTCATCTGATCCAGCCGACGGCCATTGACCCGCGCCCGACTGGGGCCATCCAGATGCTCTTCCAGTGTATAGGCCACCTGATCCAGGTAGCTGGCCTCATGGACAAGAAATATCTCACCGTCACGGGACAGACAGGCATCCGTTTCCAGACCGTCACCCCGGGCCAGCGCCAGCCGAAAGGCCGGCAGGGAATTCTGATAGGGAAGTGCCCCGTTCAGCATCACGCCGCGGTGGCCCAGTATCAGAGGCTTGCTCATTTCAGACTGTCGAATTGTTCCGGCGGGAAGTCCTGCACCTGAATGACGTGATCAGCGCTGGCCTCGGCAGACAGAATCAGCTCCAGCTCCTCGGCACTTATCAAGCCCTTGTCTGCGGCCTCCTTCGCCATCGTCTCCATGATCGCCTTGCTGACCAGCCTCTCGCGCCGGGCTTCCAGCACCTTGTTGCGGACTGGACGGGCCGTCAGAAGCCTGGCATAGGCATGTTCCAGCTCGCCAAGGCCAGGATCGCCGGCTGCCGGGATGAAGACATCGGCGGTGAGAAAATCACGCACTCCGCCGGCATTGTTCATCAGCGCTTCAGCCACGGCGTCGATGCATTCATCGCTGGGCGGTCTGAGGCGGGCACCGACGGGAAAGACCGCGATCTTGAGCAGGGTACCGATGGGCTTGGGCATATTGTTCAACAGTGCCAGCAGCGCCTGTTCGGCCTGATACAGCGCATGAGTCATGGACCAGTGCAACAGGGGCACATCACGCAAAGGTTTCTGTTCGTCGGCATATTGTTTCAATACGGCGGAGGCCAGGTACAGCCAGCCCAAGGTGTCGGCAAAACGGGCACTGAGGTATTCCCGTCGTTTCAGGGAGCCCCCCAGCGTAACCAGGGCCACATCGGCAACATAGGCAAAAGCCGCGCTCAGGCGATCCACCTGCCGATAATACCAAAGCTCGGGACCTGTCACCGCTGCGGGCGCTGCCCTGCCCCCGGTCACTGCCAGCACAAAAGCGCGCAGCTTGTTGCGGGCCAGGTGATTGACGTGACCGAAAAAGGCGGCGTCAAAAGCCTTGGTATCCCCCTGGGCAATGGCTTCCACCTCCTTTTGTACAAAGGGATGACAGCGGATGGCACCCTGCCCGAAAATGATCATGGAGCGGGTCAGGATATTGGCGCCCTCGACGGTAATGCCGATGGGAATGGCAATGTAGGGACGGGAGAAAATATTTCCCGGCCCCCGGCAGATGGCGCTGCCGGCCATGATGTCCATGCCGTCATTGATGACCAGGCGCATGCCTTCGGTCATGTAGGCCTTGGCAATGGCGGTGGCAACGGAGGGACTTTCTCCGGCATCCACGGCACCGGCCGTAAACTTGCGGGCAGCATTCATGAAATAGGTATGGCCGCCAATGCGGGCGAGCCGCTCCCGCACGCCTTCAAAGCGGCCAATGGGTAGGCCGAACTGCTCCCTGACATTGGCATAGGCTGTGGTGACGCGTGTCGCCAACTGGGCGGCCCCAACGGAAAGGGAGGGCAGGGAAATGCCGCGTCCGGCCGACAGCTGTTCCATCAGCATGCGCCAGCCCTGTCCGGCATAGTCCTGACCACCGATGATGTAGTGCAGCGGAATGAAAACATCCTTGCCGCGTACCGGCCCATTCTGGAACGGTACTCCCATGGTATCGTGCCGGTTGCCGGTTTCAAGTCCCGGCGTGGTCCGTGGCAGCAGTGCGCAGGTGATGCCCTCACCACCCTTGCCGCTCAGCAGTTTTTCCGGGTCACGCAAGTGAAAGGCAAGACCGACAACTGTGGCCACCGGCGCCAGGGTGATATAGCGTTTGTTGAAATTCAGTTTGATTCCGATGACGTCCTGCCCTTCCCAGCTGCCCCGGCATACCACACCATGGCTGCGGCCGTTGGCGGCATCACTGCCGGCATGAGGTTCCGTCAGCGCAAAACAGGGCACTTCCTCACCTCTGGCCAGGCGGGGCAGATAGTACTCCTGTTGCTGCGCTGTCCCGTAATGAAACAGCAGTTCACCAGGTCCCAGCGAGTTGGGGACCATCACGGTGACCGCCACTGTCACACTGCGGCTGGATATCCGGGTGATCACGGCAGAATGCGCGGCTGCCGAAAACCCCAGGCCACCAAATTTCACCGGGATGATCATGCCCAGAAATTTGTTTTCCTTGATGAAGGTCCACAGCTCGGGGGACAGATCCCGCTCTTGTGCAATCTGCCAGTCGTCTATCATGGTGCAGAGTTCTTCCACCGGCCCTGCCAGAAAAGCCTGTTCTGCCGCCGTGAGTTGGGTAATTCTGAAATCCTTCAACTTGTCCCAGCGCGGTTTGCCGGAAAACAGCTCCCCATCCCACCAGACACTGCCCGCCTTGAGAGCAATTTCTTCGGTCTCGCCAAGCGTCGGCAGGGCTTTGCGCATGACTTTCATGATCCAGCCCGAAACCAGCCAGCAGCGCAGCGGTTTGAAACCAAAAAGAATGATGGCCGCGACCACCACGATGAAACTCACGTCGAACAGAAAGGGGGCACTGCCACTTACTTTCCATCCCAGCAGGATCACAGCTGAAGCTGCCACCCAGGCCAGAAAACCTCTGCCCTGATAGATGAGTCCCAGCAAAACCAGCAATGCCAGCAGCAATACAAGACCTGTCATACCTTACATCCTCCATTAATGGGAAAAGCAACCCTTTTCTTTTTTCTGCAAAGGGGACGTTAGCGCGGCTTGATTCAATTCCGCAAGGGCTTGCCGGTTTTCAGCATGTGGGCGACTCGCGCCCGCGACTGCGCAGTGTGCATCAGTCTGACGATGATGTCTCTTTCCAGGCTCAGTATGTCTTGTTCGCTCAACTCGTCCATCATATCCGTTTCAGCCCCGCTGAGCACCGTGGCCAGTTCCCCGGCGACGGTGGCATCGTGCGCCGTGGCGATTCCCCTTTTGACGAAATCGTGAATGCCGATCTGCAGGGCAGCCTTGCCGGTGGGGCCTGGCAGATGGAAGACAGCCGGCGTTCGCGCCTGGAAATTTTCAGCCAGGACCTGCACCCGGTCACGGGCAGCAGAGAGCACCCGGTCACGATTCATGACGATCTCGTCATCAGCTTGCAGAAAGAGCATATCCCTGGCCTGGGCCGCCGAGGTACTGACCTGGGCCTGGACGATCAGTTCGAAGGCTTTCAATACCGGAGCCACCGGCCCCTTGGGAGCCTTGGGCGCAGCCGTCCAGCGGCTCAGCATTTCCTTGCAGCCACCCCAGCCGGGCACGATGCCCACACCGGCTTCCACCAGGCCCATATAGGTTTCGGCATGAGCGGTGACGGCATGGCAGTGCAGCAGCAACTCGCAGCCCCCTCCCAGCGCCATGCCGGCGGGGGCTCCCACCACCGGGAAGTTGCCGTATTTCATTGTGCTGAATGTGGTCTGGCCATCCTTGAGCACCCAGCGGATGAAGGGCCACAGACGCAGCATGCCACCCACCAGCAACATGGCAATATTGGCGCCAACGGAAAAATGTTCACCTTCATTGTAGATGACCATGCCCTTGAAACCCCGTTCCGGCAAGGTCTTCAGGGCCTTTTTGATAACACTCAGGATAAAGGGATTGAGAGAATTCATCTTGGAATGAAATTCCAGGCAGGCAACACCCTCGCCCAAATCCCAGACGCTGGCCCAGCGGTTACCCAACAGGGGACGGCTGCGGCGCTTGATATCTTCCAACAGCAGGACCCCAGGCGGACGCTGGAAGGTGTGATAGGACTGGTCAGTACCCAGGTGTTGTCCATGCCCCTCCCTGGTCCGATAAAACGGGCGACCGTCTGCCAGCGCCAGCAGGGCCGGTACCGGACGGTTTTCGGCCTTCAGACGCGCGCTAAACCAAGCACTGCCCAGCTTGTCCAGCAGTTCAAAGGGGCCATATTTCCAGTTGTAGCCCAGGCGCATGGCACGGTCCACCGCTTCGATGTCATCGGCAATTTCCGGCACCAGCCCGGCGGCATAGGCCAGGGTATCCGACAGCACCGACCAGGCATAGCGGCCAAGGGCGGATGGATGCTCCAGCACGGCCCGCAGCCCGCCTTTTTTACCGGCGCCAAGCGCGTCTGGCCTGGGACGTTTGACCGGGGCATATTTCCCGTTCTGCAGCGAAATGACCTCTTTTACCTTGTCCGCATTCAAACGGTAAAAGCCACCCTTGCCCTTGCGCCCCGTGTAACCCTCAGCGACCATGGTTTCCAGCAACGGCGGCGAACCACCGAGCTGGTGGAAGGCATCGGTCTTCGGCAGGGTGTCTTCCAGGTTGGCCAGGATATGCGGCATCAGGTCCAGCCCCACCAGATCGAGCAGACCAAAAACACCGGTCTTGGGCACCCCGGCCGGGCGTGACAGCACGGCATCGGCCTCTTCCACACCGATATCCTGGGCAATGGCCTTCACGACGGCGGCCTGAAGCCAGTAGGTACCAATACGGTTGGCGATAAAACCGGGAGTATCCTTGCAAGTCACGATACTCTTGCCCAATTTGTAATCCACGCAGGCACGGATGCCCGCCTCGACCTCAGGCGCGGTTTCCGGACCGGTGACGAGCTCCAGCAGCCGCATGTAACGGGGGGGGTTGAAGAAATGCGTAATCAGAAAATGCTTGCGAAAGGCCTCCGATAAGCCGTCCGTCAGGTCGGCCAATGGCAGGGTCGAGGTGTTGGAAGACACGATCGTATGCTGGCCACGATACGCATCGATTTTCTGATACAGCTCACGCTTGATGCCGAGATTTTCCACTATCGCTTCGATGACCCAGTCACAGGTGGCAAGCTCCGTCAGATGCTCCGTGGTATTGCCGGGGCTGATCAGCCTCGCATTGCGTTTGTGCATCAGTGCGGCGGGCTTGCTTTTCAGCAGTTTGTCGATGGCCCCGGTAGCGATGACATTGTTATCGGCGGCACCTTCCGGCACCCGGTCCAGCAGCAGCACGTCCAGTCCCGCGTTGGCCGCCTGGGCAGCGATGCCGGCTCCCATCACACCCGCGCCGATCACGGCGATCTTCTTTATCTCGGGCATCAGATTTTCTCCAGCACCGTGGCAATGCCCTGCCCGCCACCAATACATTGGGTGGCAAGGGCGTAGCGTCCACCACTGCGTTTCAACAATTGCGCCGCCTTGCCGGTAATGCGCGCCCCCGTGGCGCCCAGGGGATGCCCCAGGGCAATGGCACCGCCATCCAGGTTGAGAATGTCCCCATTCAATTTCAGATCACGGATGACCGCCAGAGACTGGGACGCGAAGGCCTCATTCAATTCGATGACATCCAGCTCATCCACAGTGATCCCGGCCCGGGCCAATGCCTTTTGGGTGGCGCTGACCGGACCGATACCCATGATGTCGGGCTGGCAGCCAGACACGGCACAGGAGCGAACATGAGCCAGCGGCTCCAGTTTGTTCGCAGTGGCGAAAGCCTCGGTACAGACCAGTACGGCCGCAGCCCCATCGGTCAGTGGTGACGACGTTGCCGCCGTTACACTGCCCTGTTCATCAAAGGCCGGCTTCAAGCCGGCCAGGGTTTCCAGGGTGGTGCCGGGGCGCGGACAGCCGTCCTCGTCAACCAGACCTTGAGGGGTCTCTATGGGAATGATTTCATCCTTCAACCTGCCCTCCTGCTGTGCCCGGGCAGCCTTCTGCTGACTCGCGAGCGCGAAGGCATCCTGCTCCTCACGGCTCAGGTGGTATTTCTTCACGACATTCTCCGCCGTTTCTCCCATCGACATATAGGCCTGGGGGAAGCGTTCATAGAGTCCGGGATGGGGCATGGGGTTGAAGCCGGTCATCGGCACCCGGCTCATGGACTCGGCACCCACACACAGAAAGGCTTCTCCCGAGCCCATCTGGATGGCTCCGGCCGCGATGTGAATGGCCTGCATGGATGAACCGCAAAAGCGGTTCAGCGTCATTCCCGCCACACTCAGCGGCAGATCCGCCAGAAAGCCGATGAGCCGGGCCATGTTGAAACCCTGCTCGGCTTCCGGATAGGCGCAGCCGAGAATGAGGTCTTCGATCTGCTCCGTCGGGATCGCGGTCCTGGCCACCAGAGCGCGAACCAACTGAGCGGCCATTTCGTCGGAACGTACCCGGGCCAGGGCGCCCTTGAAGGCGGGAGTGAAAGGGGTGCGGTAATAAGCGGCTATCATGACGGGCTTCATGCTGATGTCGTCTCCTGTTCGAGCCTGGGCTCTTGATGATGCTTGATGGTGCTTTCCATGTCCTTGATGAAGGTCAACAGCAAAGCATGGGTTTCACCGACATCCCCGGTAATCAGTCCGTGAGGACCATCAGGAATCCAATGCAGTTCTTTGTGCTGACAACTTTTCAGGGCCTCCAACAGGAGCTTGGCGCTTTCCGCTTTCACCACGGCATCCTCTGTGCCCTGAATGATGGTGACCGGGGTTTCCACTTCCGGCAAGGCTTTTTTCATCGCAGCGATCATGCCGAGCAGTTCGGTCAATGCGCTGATCGGCATCGATCGATAGTTGATATCCGGATAGCTGGGATCGTTGTCGCGAAAGGGAAGCATGCCACCCGTCCCGGAAAAGCGGTTCACCAATCTGTTCATGCCATGCATCAGGGGGGCAAAAACCGCGTTTTTATCCTGCAGGGTATAGGGCGCGGCGACACTGGCGACACCGGCCAGTTTTTCGGGCTTTTCGGCCGCCAGCAATAACGCGAGAGCGGCTCCCGCAGAAAACCCGACCACGACAATGTCGTTCACATACAGAGAAAGAATCCGATAGGACCTGCGTACAGCATTCAGCCACTCTTCCCAGCGCCGCTCATGCAGATCCCAGGGCGAGGTCCCGTGACCGGACAATCGTACCCCCATGACAGCGTAACCGCCGGCATACACTTTTTGACCGAAATCCTCCAATTCCGCTGGCGAGGCGAGGAAACCGTGTATCAGCAGCACGCCGGTCTGATCCGCCTTGCGGTGTATCAGCAGATAAGGGCTGCCGTTGCGCGTGGCGGTTTCCCTGTCGTTGATTTCCTGGAAACGCTTCTTGATGTGATGCGATTTGTTCCAGGCATGGGCGCGCAACTCATCGTCGAACAGGAGATTCCCCAGGTCACGGGGGTTGATCGCTTTCACAGCCTTGTGCCAGGCCAGTTTGACGGCCTTGCCGACCGCCTTGACAGGCGCTACCTCATTGGCACAGACCATCAGGGGGTTTTCAAGCCGAACCTCGTGAAATTCATGTTCCGCATACAGTTTGTCCAGGAATTTATAGCCGGTTTCGGTCTTTTCCAGCAGTTCCACCTGTATGCAGGTGTTCAGGAAGCGGCTCAGGTCTTCACTGATGCCATCTGCCAATTCACGATAACGATCCGGCCACAAAAGGCTGCGGTGCAAATGGACCCCGGGGGTGTTTTGCAAAGCCTTCAACGCAAAATAAAGAGCATTGTGCAGCACGGAAAAAGAGACTGCTTTTTCTCCCTGATCCATCATCTGGCAAATCAGGCTGGCCGTGAGATGCCCCAGATTGACGGTGATACCCGAATAGATAGCCTCCATATAGGCATCCCGGATACGGCTGGATTCGCGGTTTATGGCTCTTACCAGCAGGGTTTCCTCCCAGGTGTCGGCGACCTCCCTGAGACTGAACAAATCGTCCAGCGCGTTTATCTTCACAAAATATTTTCGCATCAGCAGGGTATCCCACCAGCGCCATTTCCGCTGCGGTTCAATGGCTTTGCTCAAGCGAATATCCATGTCGGTATCACGAAAAATAATATTTCCTTCCACCGCCAGTTCTTCCAGCAACTGGGCCGGAAGTTTTTTGTCTCTGGAAAAAAATTCCGCACCCCGGCTCAGAAAGTTGTCGGTAACCCGGATTGGAAAAAAGGTGATCGTGGCCGGCACAATCAGGGTGGGCTTGAGAGCCTGTTCCAGCAAATGCTCAGGGCTGGAAAGGCCCAGGGAGTCCACCCAGTGATAAATGCGCTCCACATCATTCGACTCGAACAGATCCTTGATACGATGTTTGAAAAGATCCAGGGTGAGCGCCAGTACGGCCGCGCCGCTGTGATGTTTGCGGAAGGTGTTGTGCTTATGTGAAAACACCCCCAACTGCCCTTTTTCATCCAGCACCCGCCGGTCCTTGATCATGGCGCCTTCGGGGAAAATGACCACTTTGCGGCCACGCAGAATTTCCGCCGCCAGAAAAGGCAGCAGACCGGGCAGATTGTTGGGCACAGCTCCCACATCACTTAAAAATTTTCCCAGGGCCTTGCTGGCGGTAAACAGGGAATGATCAGCCACCGAGCGGCAATAGGCTTTGGTCTGGCGATGCAGGATATAGGGGGGAATGAGAGTTTCAAAACGGGCAAAATGATTGAACAGGAAAATCTGGCCCTTGTTCAGCAGATCCTCATCATCGCCATGAACCTTGATATTCAAACCAAGGTAGCCCTCTACCAGTTCCAGAGAACGCACGGCAAAATCGTAGGTGCCTCTAATCGTGTAACCTTGATCGTCATACATCTTTTTGGTTCTCCGACAGCTGAGACCTTCATCCTTTGTTAATTATTTCAAAAGCGCCTCAATGTCCTTCATACATGCTCTTGACCTCTTCCGCATAAAACTCCAGTACCTTGCTGCGCTTGATCTTCAGTGTCGGTGTCAGCATGTCATTCTCAATTGTCCAGGGTTCGGCAATCACCATCACCCGCTTGACGGCTGCATAACCTGGAAACTCGTGCAGGCATTTGGCAATTCTGTCGAGGAGTACCGGTTCGGCATCGGCCTGATTATCCACCGTAATATCTCGTTCCCACTGCTTTTGATCGACCACGACCAGGGCACAAAGATAAGGTTTTGCCTCGCCAATGACGAGAACCTGATGAAACAGAGGATCCATGCCGATCGCAAGCTCCATATCGGCTGGAGAAACTTTTTCACCATTTGCCAATACGATAATATCCTTGATACGCCCCGTGATATAAAGAAAGCCATCCTGAATTCTGGCTTTGTCCCCGGTATGCAACCAGCCTTCGCTGTCAATCACCCTCTTTGTTTCAGCTGAGTCGTTCCAATAGCCAATCATCACATTGTCACCCAGAACCAATAGCTCTTCGTTATCACCTATTCTTATATCGACACCGGGAAGTGCCGGACCAATACTCATTGGCATATTTCTGTCAAGACGATTGACACTGACCACCGGGCTTGCTTCTGTAAGCCCATAGCCTTGTAATACGGGTACTCCAAGTGCGGTAAATACCCTGGCAATTTCTGCGGATAACGCGGCGCCGCCGCTGATGGCGACTCGCAACCTTCCTCCCATCTTTTGTGTAATTCTGTCAGCCACCAAACGTTTCAACAGTGGCCAGACAAGAAGACGCAGGCTCCAGGACTGACGTCCCTGCTGGTATTCAAAGCGCCGCCAACCAACAGCTACCGTCAGGCGAAAAAGATAGGAAATTATGGGGGATTTAGCCAGCAAATCTTCCATGACTCTCGCATAAACCCGCTCATAGATTCTGGGTACGGATATCAGCCCCGTGGGCCGCACTTCCAAAAGATCCTTTGCCAGTTCCTGGACGCTGCGTGCATGCGCGACGCTGGCACCCGCCATCATCGGAAGATAATATCCAACGGTACGTTCCAGGGTATGAGACAGAGGCAGAAACGACAGGAAAACATCCGTCCTGTAAACCGGAACCGCCTGTAAGCCGCTATACGCATTACTGATAATATTCCAATGGCTCAACATTACTCCTTTGGGGTGACCGGTAGTACCTGAGGTATAAACGATGGAAGCAAGATCGGCGGCGGCCACCGTTGGCAATATAACAGGTTCTGAAGGCTTGCCTGACAACCATGCCCCCAGATGCAACAGACGTTTATCGCTACCGCCGTCAGGTGCCGCAATACTCACAATTCGTTGCAGTGAACGGCTTCCTTCGAGTTTCCCCTGTAGCCGTTCCCACTGAGGTGGGCCACCTATCAGCAGGAACTTGACGCCGGCATCATCCAGGATGTAATGAACGTTGTCAGCCCTATCATCGGAAAAAAGGGGTACGACAACCAAGCCCAAAGACAGGGCCGCCTGATCGAATACGACCCACAGACGTGAATTTCTCGCCATGATGGCAACACGGTCACCGGGCTGGAGTTTTTCCCGCATGAATGCCATCTGCCATTGTGCCACCTGCCCCGCCATATCCCGCCAGGAGATCTCGGCCCACATCCCATTGAGGGCATCAAAGAACCGATAGGCTACCGCATCGGGAGTCGATCGTACCCGCTCACTGAACAGCGCAGGGATGGTGGGAGCCCGCTCCGCTGTGATGATGTTTTCAGGAAGAAGCATGATCAGGGTCTCTCAATGACAGACGGCGGGTATCTCCCCTGGCTTGACGCTTCGGCAATTGCCCCGCCAATTTATGAATCACCTTTTCGGCCGTGGCGCGATAGGATGTCAATTTACCTCCGTAAATGGCAAGCAGTTGCGGCTTTTTCTCGTTATCGTAGGCGAACCGGGTCTCGCGACTGCGTTGAAAGGGTCGCTGCCCGTCCTTTGGTAAAACCCGCAAGCCTGCAAAACTGTTGACAATCATGTCTTCGGTAGCGGGATTTTTTCCATAATATTGCGGAAAATATAAATTGAATACGTCC
The DNA here is from genome assembly GCA_032250895.1 of Pseudomonadales bacterium. GTDB lineage: Bacteria > Pseudomonadota > Gammaproteobacteria > Pseudomonadales > Pseudohongiellaceae > JAVVEZ01. The sequence continues at coordinate 19,620 of JAVVEZ010000038.1, forward strand.
AGAAGATAGCTTATTTCCTGTTGTTCAGGGCTTGGCTCGTCGGGATTTCCATCGTGAATCTGCTCCGTCGTACCAATCAAAACCCGGCCTTGCCAGGGCATGACAAAAACTGCGCGCTGATCCCTGGGGGATTCCAGATAATAAATGTATTCACTGGCGGGCCCGGGCAAAATGATATGAGAACCTCTGACCCACTCAATTTCTATTTTTACAGCTTGAGGGCGGATCAGATCCATGACCTGATTGACCTGCGGACCAGCAGCATTAACGACCGATTTGACCGTAATTGTTTGTGGCAAACCGCTGGTCTTGCATACGACATTCACCCGGTAAGCCTGGTTTTCATAAAGCACCTGCTGTAATGCCACGTTGTAACGGATTTCAGCACCCAGGGAGCGTGCAGATGAGAGTACCGCCCTGGTCAGGGCGCCGTCATCGGTTTGTGCATCGGCATATTGATAGACCTGTTCAAGCCCGGTTTGTTTCAGGCCCGGGAACTGTTGCCAACTGGAAGCCTCGAGACATTTGAAGCGAACATTTTTGCCGAGACCCGCAAGCATACTGTAAAGACTGAGACCCAGGCGGATTTGCCATGCGCTGTGCTGCGAAGTCTGATATACAGGTATGACAAAGGGTTTGAGTTTTACCAGCGACGGCGCATTGCGCAACAACAGCTTTCGTTCTCGCAGGCATTCAAAAACCAGGCGAAAATCACCTGTCTCAAGATACCGCAAACCGCCATGAATCAGTTTGGATGAGCGGCTGGATGTGCCCAGGGCCGGTTCCGAGTGCTGTTCCAGCAACAAACAGGAGTATCCGTGGGCAGCCGCCGCCTGAAGGACACCGGCACCATGGATACCCGCGCCGATGACAAGGATGTCATAATCATTGTTCATAAAGGAGCATATCGGGCTGCCTGGGTTTCACGTACCATGGTGATTATTTTACTGCTGGTAACCATTTCATAATAAAAAGAGGATGCTTCCTTTGCTTCCCTGACAGTATCGTGTTGCCACAAACCGACACGCCCTTCCCGTATCACAAGCTCTCTGATATTCCCTTCAGCATCAGGATATTCCCCCGTATAGAAGCTCATGGGTTTGTCGTTTATCATCAGGCTGACACGAGTCAGACTGACTTCATTTTGAAGCTTGTTGAAGGCCTCATTATCCAGAAGGATGCCGTTAACATTATAGTGAAGATAATTCTGTCCCTTTTCGCCATAATCCTGGCCATCTTCGGCAATTTCGAGAACGTCAACATTAAACAAGCCGTGCTGCATGGTGTTCCGCAATTTCCACGAACATGACGACAGCCTGTCGGCCTGGCCAATGGCGGAGGAAATCATGATGCGCTTATCACCATCAAAGAGATAGCGCGGTGTATCTGTGGAATAGCAAATACCGATACCAAGCTCAAGCGTTGGTAGCCCCTTTTCCCTGGAATGCTTGTTGTTTGCATGAATAATGCCCAACATCGAGCGCGCCAGGCCGCAAGCCCTGGCAACGGCAAACCACTGCTGGGGGCTTTGCTCATATTCAAGAAACCCAAGAATAACAGCATCGCCTTCGATAAATACCTTGTGACCTCCATATTGGGGTATCACCGCATTAATCGGATTGAAAAAATGAAGGCTGAAGTGGGAAGCGGGATTGAGACCCATTTTTTCCAGCTTCTCGGTTACCATGGTGGAACCGCGTACATCGGCCTTCAGAATACAGTGGTGTACTACCCTGGCTTCACTCTCTTCTATTTCATTTGAGCAGGGCAGTCTATAGAGGGTTCCTGCCTGGGACGACAACTGCACTTCCTCGGCCTTGGTGAGTATCTGCATGCGGTTGAAAATCCGGTGCGCAAAGCGGTAATGCTTGAGATCAAATCGAAAACGCGACAAATCAAACAGAATTCTTGCTACGGCCTCCAACCGCCGGGTCTTGCTTTCAGCCACAACCATCCTCCGTGACTGTCTCAGAATCTTGTTCTCATCCTGGCTCAAGGGCCTTCCACCCATCGCCACGTCCTGAAGTTTTTTATGGCTGAGCTGATGGCCAAGATACTCACACAACAACCAGGGAGCCATGCCTTCGATTTTACCGCCCCATAGTTCCCTGGTCTGATATGAAGCGATATAAGGCACCAACAAGTCTTCCTTGATCAGAAGGCTTGCTGCTTTTTTCAGAATACTGTCAATTTTTTTAATTTTCTTTCGATATTGCCACCAGGCTTTCCAGCCATGTTCCTGCCTGATTGCTACAGATTTTTCATTAAGAATATCCTGATTAAACAGATATTGAATATTGTCCGGATAATCAAACCAGCAAAATTCTTCTTCAACAACATTCTTGCTGTTGATCACCGGCCCCATATAGGATCGAAGTGCATGGAAACCGTCCAGTTCATCATAAATTTCAGTTGGGTACGGAGGTTCACCTGCTTGTGTCTTTAACGGCAAAATTTTCAGCTCTGGCAAAAAACCGCTTAGCAGTTCTTCAATGCGCCCGTTCATTTCTGAAAATTGGTTTTCATCCACCCTTCCTCCCCAGTACACATAGTTTTTAATCAGAAACAGGGGGGCATTGAGATCACGATTGAACAGCATCGGATTTAAAAGAAATTCAGAAAAATCCAGTGACAACGATTGCAAGTACTTCTGTCGAAGGGTTTTTAACTTTCCCAATTCCACTTGCTGGAATTGATAAAACAAATGTTCGTTAACCCGGGAAAAGATCAAATTATAATTCGTGCTCAACCATGCCAAATGTTGATGGACTTTCAGGACTTCTGCCGAGCCATGCTGGCGCAGTTCAGATGCACGGATTTTGATGCCGTTGATACGTTCATCAAGGGCGGTCCCGACTGCTTGCAGCACATGTTTGATAACGGCAAACTGCAGAAAGTTAATTTCCAAAGGACTAAGATCAGTTTTGATACGATGAATCAAAACGGTCATCATATCGAAATAGCTTTCCCTGAGAGGAGTAAAAATCTGGTCTCTGTTGGACTGCCGGGCTTTCCCGGAAGCTTCCATCTCCAGGAGCTCCCTGATGAGCACCTTCAGGTCAGCACAAAATCTATTACTGAGTTTTACATCGATGTGATAATTATTGATGCCCCTGGTCAACTCGCTGATATCAAGTTGCCGGGGCTCGGGAAGCACTATTTCAGATAAAATATCCTGGGTCACTGGTAATGCTTGTATAGAGTAAGGGAAGCGGCTTTGTTACTGGATGGCCGACGGGTAGCATAAACATCCATCCCGGCCCTGTCCACTCTTAACAGCTTGTTGAAAAAGCCCATCCATGGACTTTTTCAAGCCGGTTCGCGGCGCATGTCCGCAAACCGGACTCCATACCTTCACAGCAGAAGGCCGGCTTTTCTGAAACATGACCACAAGCGCAGCCAACACACGCAACTCTTGTCAGCACAACTCTGGCAACACAACTCTGGCATCTTTCCTTTCGGTAGGATAATGTCAGGTTATGCCATCACGCAGGCAGGAACCCTTAAAAATGAATGCAGTTGTATCCCACTCACACCGGTGAAAGCGGATCTTTATTTTATCATCCCCGGAGACCTTGAAACTCTTACTGGCGGCTATGGTTATGACCGGCGCTTGCTGGCCGAGCTGACGGCTCTCGGGCTGGCGGTTGAGCATCTGCCGCTGTCCGGGATGTTCCCGGCACCGGACCCTGGCGCTTTGGCGGATGCTGACAGGCTCTTGTCCGCTTTGCCGGATGACGCCGTGGTACTGATCGATGGTCTGGCTTTTGGGGCAATGGATACGATCATCGACAAGCATCGCGAGCGTCTGCGTATCATAGCTCTCTGCCATCATCCCCTGGCCTTTGAAACAGGCCTTGACAAAGCACAGGCGCAGAATCTGTACCTTTCGGAACGGCGGGCGCTCGATGCAGCGATGGCGGTACTGGCGACCAGTACCATGACCCGGCAACTTCTGACCCGGCAATTTGCGCTTGCTCCCGAAAAAATTACCGTGGCATCGCCTGGCACCGATCGCCATGACTTTGCTGAATGCATAGGCACCCCCCCCGTACTGTTGACTGTGGCAAGCCTGATCCGACGCAAGGCCCATGACGTGCTGATTGATGCCCTTGCCCGGATTTCCCATTTGCCCTGGACTGCACGCTTTGTCGGCGGTATGGATTTCGATCCCGACTGGACGATGCATTTGCGCGCCATGGTGGCCGCGGCAGGTCTCGACAAGCGCATTTGGTTCGGCGGCAGTGTCGCTGATCTGCTTCCCGAGTATAAGGGCGCAGACCTCTTCGTGCTGCCCTCCCTGTTTGAAGGTTATGGCATGGCCTTTGCCGAGGCGCTGGCATCCGGTCTGCCGGTTGTGGCTGCAAGAGCCGGTGCGGTGCCGGACCTGGTACCGGAAACCGCCGGCCTTCTCGTCCCTCCCGGTGACAGCCATGCCCTGGCCGCCGTCCTGGACAAATTGCTTACTCAGCCTGCCGTGCGCGGAAAATTGCAGCGCGGCGCACGGCGTGCCGCCGGAACGTTGCCGACCTGGGCTGATAATGCCGGTATTGTCGCGGATTTGATTACTACAGTGAGATCAATGTGAGTGGCTTTTCGATTGCATGGCTGAATTTGCGCGAAGCCGCCGATGTGTCGGCACGAGACCGGACTCTGGCCCGACGGGCGATCGAATGGGTCGGTGCAGCCCCCCTTCCCGGGATGGTTTGTGTGGATCTGGCCTCCGGCACGGGCTCAACCTTAGGGGCATTGGCCAGGCTTGATACTGTCGATTTTCCTGACCATGGCTGTTGGCGGCTGGTGGACCATGATCCGGTCTTGCTCGACGAGGCACTGCGCCGCCATGGTGGGCAATATCAAATCGCAACGTATGAGAACGATCTCAATGAGATCGATGCCCTGCCCCTGAGCGGCGCCCACCTGGTCACTGCCTCGGCGCTGTTTGATCTGGTTTCCCGGAATTTTATCGAGCGTTTGGCAGCAAAACTTAGCCTGGAACGTAGCGCCCTTTATGCGGCCCTGAATTATGACGGAACCACCACCTGGTCACCGGTCCATGCGCTCGATGAAGACGTGCTGGCTGCATTCAACAGGGATCAATGCCGGGACAAGGGACTTGGACAGGCACTGGGGCCGGAGGCAACTTCCTGTCTGCAAGCGACGCTGATGGCAGCGGGTTATGAGGTGTCCCTTGCCTCGAGTCCCTGGCTGCTGGGACCGGCTGATCATGCGCTTACCAAAGAATTGGTGAATGGCATTGCCGGCGCGGCGGCAACAGACTCGACATTTTCCGGGCACCCGGACCGGCGCGAACAATTAAAAGACTGGCAGAACTTCAGGCTGGCCCATGCCGGCAGCGGACACTGCCGCGTGGGTCATTGCGATCTGCTGGCGCTGCCTGTGTCGACTGTTTGATCCTGCGGCTGAACGCTGGTCTGAATTTTTTCCTGACCGTCTTCCTCGCTGCGGCTTTCCGCCGGTGCTGAAAAGGCAGAAATAATCCGGTCCCGCACCTCATCCATGCGCCATACCGGTGCATCGGCAGCGGGCAGCATCCCGTCGCTCCAGTGCCAGCCTTGTACCGCATCCATTACCTTGGGATCACGCGCAATGAGATGCACGATGACATCACGATTGTCCGTATCACCGGTCACCAGGGGTGCCGGCTGATGATCGCCAAACATCAGGATGACCAGATTGTCATCGCCATAGGTGATGGCATAGGACACCAGATCGGCCAGGGCATATTCCACCGACAGCCGATACTGTTCGCGAATGCGTGTTTCCTCCTTCCACACGACCTCGGGTGACTCGCCGGCATTGGCCTGGGCGGTGAAGATGCTGCCATCACCCACCTGCGCCCAATCCACCATCGTAGGTAGCGGCGTCCAGGGAGCGTGCGTCGAAATCAGGGCCATCTCCGCCATCACCGGCCTTCGTGGGCCGGGACGGCGTTCCAGTGCCTGAAAGGCGGAAAGGGTATATTGGTCCGGCATGGTTACCCAGTTGAAGGGTTCACCCTGATAGCCAAGGTCCGTTGCTGTATAGATTTGATCGTAACCGAAATAATCGCCTTCCGGCCAGGCCTGCGTAATGGCCGGCATCACCGCCACCGTCCTCCAACCGGCACGCCTGAAGAGGCTGTTGAGGGTCTGTCGTCGACTCCTTACCAGCGCGTCATAGCGCACCTGACTGTTGATCCACAGGCCCGATAACGCGGTGCCGTGGGCGAGCCAGCTGATACCACCGACGGTGGGGGACGTGAGGTAGGCACTGCGGGCAAATATCGCGTGCGCTGCAAGATCGATATTTGCCTGTTCCAGGACCGGGCGGACATGAGATGCAAAATCAGGATTGTCGAGCACAGTGCGACCATAGGATTCGATGAACACCAACAGCACATCCTTGCCCCGGATCGCCTGAAAAAGTGCGTCACCGGGTGTATCGGCATACGCATCGACAGAGACCACTGAACGGAAGTATCGGATATCGGCGAGGCCACTGAACGTATCGTTGACATGCAGTGCCATCAGTTCATAAAAACTTTTGGAGCTTCTGTGCAGGGGGCTGAGTGAAAGTGCCAGCCAGACCAGCAGACCCATCGACAGCCAGGTCGCAGACTTGCCCGGTGCAATGAGCAACAGGGCGCGCAAGCGTCCCAGCACGATGAAGGCCAGCACGAAAATCAGCAAGGCCAGCACAATGATCAGGGCCGCCGTCACAAGTGCACCCAGCCGGCCAATGGCGCCGGTCAACAGATTCATGGCATCTCCGAGCAGATAGGCATCGAGCACGGGATTGAAGGGCCGGGCGAAGGCCAGATAGGCAGCCATATCGGCGAGCTTGAAGATTATTCCGGCACCCAACAGCAATGCCATCAGTCCCCGGAAGCCGAAGGCAGCGCGCTCCGGCAAAGCCAGCAAAACCAGCCCGAACAGCAGTCCCTCGAGAGGAAAATAGACAAAGGACAAGGGCATCATCCAACTGATGCGGTTGGGAGTGACCAATGCCAGATAAAAGAAAACAAGGCACAGTGTATCCAGCGTGATGGGCAGCAGACTTCGCCGGAGGGCATCCCGGCGGGGGTGGAAGACCCCAGAGATGTTCACACGACTGGCGGGCATATGGCACTCCCCTTCAGGTAAGCCACAAGCTGCTTCATCAGGCCGGTCATTTCTGCAACCTGGCATAAATATCACCGGAGCCGCCGTCGCTTTTCAGCTGGCGCAGGCTGGCAAGCATAGCGGCTGCGCTCATCCAGGTGTCATCCACGAAATCAGCCGTTTCGCCTTCTACCCGCCTGAACTGGTAAGCGCCCAGCTCGCTGAGGCGTTCAAGGCAAGCGTCGGCACAGTTGATCATGGCAGGCAGATATTCAAAGGCAATGAGCGGAACAGGCTGGGACAGCCCTGCCAGAATATCGGCTTCCATACCCTCCACATCGATCTTGATGAAATACGGCCGCCCGTGATCGGCGATCAGTTGATCCAGCGTGGTGACGTCGACATCCATCGCCTTATCCCAGACCACCCCGGCAAAACCTGCCGTCCTGGATACCTTATCTATCCAGTCCACTGACAAACTGGTCACGGTTGGGTGGCGTCGGGAAATGTTGAGTAGCATCCGGCCCGGCCTTGCCGCCACCGCGCTGGCGAGGACTGTGATACCGTCACGTGGCAGGGCAAATTTCAGAAAACGCAGAAACAGAGGCTGGGGTTCCAGCGCAAGCACCCGGCATCCAAGACTGTGCAGGATGCGGCTGCGATTGCCGACATGGGCGCCAATATCAAAAACCAGACTGTCTGACGGAATCAGTGCTGCATAAAAGCGCTTCAGCGCACGCGCCTTCCAGGGCTGGCCATAGTAGATGCTGAGGGAGCGGGCGAGGCCGGCAACAGAACGCCAGTCCACAGTCATGATCGTTTCCATCCCACGTTCCGGAGCTCCCCCCCAGAGAGGTCCTCGAGAAGTGCAGGGCTGTGCAGCAGAGCCATAGTCTCGCCCTGGCCCAACCAGACTTCCAGCGCGCTTGCCGATTCTGCCCGCTCAGCCTTGGCACGGGCCAGAATAAGCTCGGGATCAAAGATGTCCTGGGCAGCCTCGGACTCAAGCTGTGCGCAATGCCAGGCACGGAAGTGAGCGTCCGCCAGCAGTGCGGTCAATGGAGAAAGGCCCCCGCTCACCCTTGCCGAAGCGAGTCGCTGGGCAACTGCCGCCAGAATGGGTGGGAGCCGCCTCTCCTCCGGGGTACGCAGAATTCCAAGCCAGCGCAGGGCTTGACCTGGCCCGCGTTTGCCGCTGAGCCATGACAGAACCGCAGACAGCATGAGTCCGGCTGTCACCGGCAACATCCAGAAAAACAGGTCCGGATGCAAGGTCCAGGTGAGACCGGCCGCAGCGCCTCCCGTCAGCATGTGCCACTTGTGCATCCGCAAGGCACTGCTGAAGGAGATCGAACCATCTCCACGACGCTGAGGCTTCCAGCCACTGTCACCGCCGCTCAGTATTTCACGCACCATCTGGCTTTGGGCCAGCATCATGACCGGCGCAAAAAGGGCTGACAGCAGGACTTCGGCTGCCACACTCAGGGTCAGCAGCAAAGGCCCTCCATAACGCATGCCGCGCCAGGGATTGAGAATGGCAGTTCCCCAGGACAAGACCTTGGGTAAAAGTACTATTGCCATCGACAGCATGAAAAGGGTGATGGCGCGCTCGGAGTCGAAGACCGGCCAGGTCGGAAACAATGAAGGCCTGGCGAAATATTCCGGCCGGGTGAAGCTGGCCTGCACCGCCAGCGCCAGGCCCACCGCCAGCAGCAGAAACCAGAACAGCGCACTCAGATAAGCCAGGATTCCGGACAGGATATGCAGACGACTGCTGAAAGCCAGCCCGCGTGCAAACAGAAAGCGTGCATGCTGCAAATTGCCCTGGCACCAGCGCCGGTCACGGGCCAGCACATCACTGACCGAGGGCGGGGCCTCCTCATAGCTTTCCTGCAAATCGGTATCGAAGCGCACACCCCAGCCGGCACGCCGCAGCAGTGCGGCTTCAATAAAATCATGGCTGATGACATGCCCGCCAAAGGGTGGCTTGCCCTTCAGAAAGGGCAAATGAGCAGAAGCGGCGAAAGCGGCGGTGCGAATAATGGCGTTGTGCCCCCAGAAATTGCTGCTGTTGCCATGCCAGGCCGACAAGCCATTGCCGAAAACAGGTCCATAGGCCCGGTTGGCGAACTGTTGCAGACGGGCATAAAGACTGTCCGCCAATACAATGGATGGCAGCGTCTGCAGCAGACCGAGGCCAGGGTCTGCCTCCAGCCGCCGCGCCATCTCGATCATCGTGGCAGGATTCATGATACTGTCGGCGTCGAGGACCAGCATGGCCTCAAAGGCGCCACCCCAGCGCATGACCCAATCCGCAATATTACCGGCCTTGCGCTCATTGTTCTGGCGCCGGTGGCGATAGTAGATTGGACAATCCTGTCCACTGGCCTCGATCAGGGTATGGAAAACCTGTTCCTCCCCAATCCACGCTGCCGGACGGTTGGTGTCGCTCAGGATGAAAAAGGCAAACAATCCGGGAGCATCTTGTGCTAGGCCTGCGGCCATGGCTGCAATGGCCGCAGCGACCCGAGCCGGATCTTCATTGTAAACAGGAACCAGTACCGCCGTATGAATACCCGGCTTATTGTCATGGCGGTGATGGCGACCGGCCAGGTCTCGCTTCATGATCAGCAAAAACCCGAGCACAGCCTGACAGCCTGCAAAACTGATCCAGAAAAAATTGACTGCAAACAGCACGAGAAACAACCACTGCAAAGAGGTGATGCCCCCGGCGCTCATCACCCCATACATTTCCCGGACGCCATAGCCCGTCAATGCAACTGTGCCCACGAGCAGGAGCAGGCGCGCGCAAAATGTAGCCAAGCGACGCCAGAAGGACAGGCGGCTGCGTACAGACAGCCGGGGGGCATGGACTGACTGTCTCGGCATGTCCAGCGGATGCTCAAGAGGCAGCGCAAGAAGCCGCGAGCTGGGTATTACCTCAAGCCGCGAGCCAGCGATAAAGCCAGGTTTCACCGATGGCAGCTCCTTTGAATTTGGGTTGCAAACGAATTTCTGTCGCCGTGGCACCACCGGCATCAAAACTGACAAAGACACGGGCACCATGGAATCCACCGGGCTGAACGATGATTTCGATCAAGCTGCCCTTGCTGAAACCGACCTCAAAGTCGATGTCTTGCAGCAATACGCCAGCAGGCAGACCAACATAATCTATCACCATTTGCGGGTATTGCCCCCCCAGCATCAAACCATAGGCACTACGCTGAACACGGGCAATGGCATCCGGCAGCTGTCTGTCGTCAGGCCAGCTCAACTGATAGGCAAAGCTGAAGGGCATTCCCGGTAACACCGGCAACCTGGGACGCCAGTAGGCGACAATGTTGTCATTGGTTTCGGCCCGGGTAGGAATTTCAACCAGGGCCACATGACCTTTACCCCAATTACCCCTGGGGCTGACCCAGGCTGAAGGGCGACTCTGATAGTTGGCTTCCAGATCCTGGAAATCCTCCAGTTTGCGGTTGCGTTGGATCAGACCGAAGCCTTTGGGATTCTCATCCATGAAGGCGCTGACTTGCAGATCATCAGGATTGTTCAGTGGCCGCCACAGATATTCACCTGCGCCCGTATGCATCGCCAGGCCATTCGAATCATGAACAGCACTTCGATAGTCGGGCCTGCTGGTCGCATCCATGCTGCCGAATAAATACATGGATGTCAGCGCTCCGAGACCAATGTGCCTGAGAGGCCTGCGCGCAAACAATGTAACGTCGACATCCATGCGTGTGGGGGTGTCCGGGTAAATGCCAAAGCGGTAAGCCCCGGCCACACTCGGGCTATCGAGCAGCGCATGCACGACAATGCTGTCGGCTCTCGAGGAGGGCCGCTCAATCCAGAATTTGCGAAAGATCGGAAACTCTTCACCGCTCGCTTCGGCGACATCGATGGCAAGGCCACGTGCCGACAGACCATAACTTTGCCCTTGCGACACCGCCCGAAAATAGCTGGCCCCCTGAAAAACCACAAACTCGTCCTCATAATCATCCCGATTAAGCGGATAATGCAGGCGGAAACCGGCAACCTGGCCGACCGTCGCCACCAGTTTGGCAATTTCCGGAGTCTGGGCCTCGAAGGTGTCGGAACGGACCGGGACAGGAAAAGCCTCGCCGTTTTCCACCACTGAAATATCCACACCACTGCCATAGAGATTGCCCGGTGCAAACAACTCGATAGAGAAGCGGGTTGGCGTGTTTCCCCATATCGCCGCTTTCTTCCGGTACCGGATGCTGCGGTATTTGTCATAATCAAGCGCCAGCAAAGCATCCGATACCGGAGGGGGGAGACTGAAGGCTTGTTCTGCAAGATCCTGCGCAGCATCTATGACTATCTGACGGGAGAAACGCTGAGTCTGACCCGATGCCCGTGATCCAAGCACCAGTACCCCAAGTGCAGCAACAGCTGCCAGAAAATGTCTCCTGCTGGCAGTATGAAACGATGAAAACATGACGCGTCTTTACTCCACACAGGACCCGTATGACACGAAATGGCCGATAGTACACTCTGCTGCCCCAGACTATTGGCATGTCAGCATACTGCCCTTGCTGGCATTAGACAAGCCATGGCGGGGTCCAGTACGTCGGA
>JAVVEZ010000039.1:0-31137 GCA_032250895.1 Pseudomonadales bacterium
CTGCCCATGTCACGTCTGATCAAGTCCTTGTTGGCTGTCCCCGCCAAACCCGCCGCACTGAAAGCCGTCCATCAACCCTTCGATGGCAAGCTGCTGGCCGAGATTGAAAGCACCGGCAGCGATGGCGTCGAGCAGGCCCTGGCAACGGCCTATGGCCTGTTTCGTGATCGCCGTGCGTGGCTGCCACTGCATCAGCGCATCAGCATTCTGGAAAAGACGGCAAGTCTGATGAATGCGCAGGCGGAAAGCCTTGCAATGAGTGCCGCACAGGAAGGCGGCAAGCCGCTGGCGGACTCCAGGGTCGAAGTGACCCGGGCCATCGACAGTATTCGCCTGTGTGTGGAATGTCTGCGTGCAGACAACAGCGCTGCCGTCCCGATGAATATCAATGCTGCCTCTGCCGACCGGCAGAGCTTCACATTGACCGAACCTATCGGTGTGGTCGTGGCCGTCAGCGCCTTCAATCATCCGCTGAATCTGATTGCCCACCAGGTCGGACCCGCCGTTGCGGCGGGCTGCCCGGTCATCGTCAAACCCTCGGAAGCAACTCCCCTGTCCTGTTTCCGCTTTGTCGAAATTCTGCGCGAGGCCGGCTTGCCGGCACCGTGGTGCCAGGCCCTGGTAACCAGCGATCGCGAGGTCTCCACCCGCCTGGTCACTGACGCCAGGGTGGGCTTTTTCAGTTTTATCGGCAGCGCCAAGGTCGGCTGGATGCTGCGCTCACAACTGGCGCCCGGCGTTCGTTGCGCGCTCGAACACGGTGGCGCGGCGCCCGCAATCGTCGCGGCAGATGCCGATCTCGACAGCGCCATCCCCAGCTTGCTCAAAGGAGCCTTCTACCATGCCGGCCAGGTTTGCGTCTCCGTGCAGCGCATCTTCGTGCATCACAGCATTGCCCGGCAACTGGCAGAGCGCCTGGCTGAAGGCGCACAAGCCCTGAAGACCGGAGACCCCACGCTGGAAGAAACCGATGTCGGCCCCCTGATCCGTCCCGCCGAAGTGGAACGGGTCGCGTCCTGGGTCAGTGCCGCCATCGCAGAAGGCGCGGAACTGCTCAGTGGCGGACAGGCGCTTTCGGAGCGCCTCTATGCCCCGACCGTGCTCTATGAGCCGGCGGCTGACAGCAAAGTCAGCACTGAGGAAATCTTCGGTCCCGTGGTCTGTCTCTATCCTTACGAGCATATCGATGATGCGATTGCCCGCGCCAATGCCCTGCCCTGGGCTTTTCAGGCCGCCGTCTTCACCCGGGACCTGCAGACAGCGCTGCACGCCAGCAAACAGCTGGACGCCTCGGCGGTGATGATCAATGACCACACGGCCTTCCGGGTAGACTGGATGCCCTTCGCCGGTCTGCGCCAGTCCGGCCTCGGTACCGGCGGCATTCCCTACACCCTGCACGATATGCAGGTTCGCAAGCTGGTGGTCATGCCCTTGTGAACGCATTTCTGTTTTGATTCCGGACCCTCTTGATGAAACAAGTCCCCCAGCTTTCTCCCGCCGCCGCCGCCGCTCTGGTGAAGACAGGCGACACCCTGATCGTGGGTGGCTTCGGCATGACCGGAAATCCCGTGCATCTGCTGCATGCCCTGGCAGAAACCCCGGTAAAGGATCTGACCTATATTGGCAACAATGTCGGTGAGCCCGGACTCGGTGGTGGTCGCCTGCTGCGCAACGGCCAGATCAAGAAAGCCATTGGTTCTTTCTTTACCAGCAATCCGGAGGCCGTCGCCGCCGCACAGGCCGGCGCCATCGAGTTTGAACTCCTGCCCCAGGGCACACTGGGTGAAGCCATCCGCGCCGCCGGTGCCGGTCTGGGAGGGTTTTTTACGCCAACATCGGCGGGAACCCCATTGGCGCAGATGCGCGAAACCCGGGTCATCGATGGCACAGAGATGGTCTTTATCGAGCCCCTGCATGGCGATGTCTCCCTGATCCGGGCCTGGCGCGCCGATACCGCCGGCAATCTGCAATACCGGATGACGGAAAGCAATTTCAATCCGGCCGCCGCAACGGCCTCGAAGCTGGTGATCGCCGAAGTCGAAGAAATTGTCGGCTTGGGTGAACTTGATCCCAACACCATTCATACGCCGGGCTGCTTCGTCGATTATCTGGTTCAGGCCAGGGTGACCCTGGCCGACCTGGGTTCCTCGGCATCCGTGTCAGTCAGCGCCAAGAAAGCCGATGCCAGTCGCCTGGCAATGGCGCAGGCCGTCTTGAAGGAGTTGAAAGCCGGGGACGTCGTCAACCTCGGTGTCGGCATCCCCACCCTGGTCGCCGATTTGATCAAGCCCGGTGGCAACATCACCATGCACACCGAAAATGGCATGCTGGGAGTGGGTCCGGAACCGGAAAGCGGCGGCGCGCTGGATTACCCGGTGAATGCCGGCAAGGTCCCGGTCACCGCGCTGCCCGGTGCCAGCTACTTTGACACCCCGATGTCTTTCGGCATGATCCGTGGTGGCCATGTCAATGTCGCGGTCATGGGCGGCCTGGAAGTGGATGAGCAGGCCAATCTTGCCAACTGGTCGGTGCCCGGCAAGCCCTTGCTGGGTGTGGGTGGCGCCATGGATCTGGCCTGCGGCGCAGAACGTTTGATCGTCACCATGATCCACTGCGACAGCAAGGGCGCGTCCAAGGTGAAAAAACGCTGCACGCTGCCACTTACCGCAAAAGGCGTGGTCGATGTCCTGATCACCGAGCGCGCCGTCTTTCATTTCACCGCCGCCGGCATGGTGCTGACCCATGTTTTTGCCGGCTATACTGCGGAGGACATTGCGCAATGTACGGAAGCCTCTTACACGGTAGCCCTCCAACAATAAACCGAAAGGACTTGTCATGAACGATGTCTTCATTTGCGACTTTGTTCGCACTCCCTTTGGCCGTTATGGCGGAGCGCTGGCCTCGATACGAACCGATGATCTGGGCGCACTGCCGATCCAGGCCCTGCTCGCCCGCCATCCGACGCTGGATTGGGACATGCTGGATGAAGTGATTTATGGTTGTGCCAATCAGGCCGGTGAAGACAATCGCAATGTCGCACGCATGGCTTCCCTGCTCGCCGGTCTGCCGGAGACGATCCCCGCGCTGACCATCAACCGCTTGTGCGGTTCCGGCATGGATGCGCTGATTCAGGCCAGCAGAAACATCAAGGCCGGCGAAGCGGATTTGATCATTGCCGGCGGTGTCGAAAGCATGTCACGGGCACCCCTGGTCATGCCCAAGGCAGAAGCTGCCTTCAGCCGCGACACCCGGATTTATGACACGACGCTGGGCTGGCGTTTTGTGAATCCTCTGATGCAGAAACTGTACGGCACCGACTCCATGGCGGAAACCGCAGAAAATGTTGCGACCCAATTCAATATATCCCGTGCCGACCAGGACCACTTTGCCCTGCGCTCCCAGCAGCGCGCCGGACTGGCCATCGCCAATGGCAGGCTGGCCCGGGAAATCATTCCCGTTCCTGTCAAACGGGGCAAGGCCGCAGACTTGCTCATCACACAGGATGAGCATCCAAGGCCCTCGACCAGCTATGAAGGCCTGGCACAGTTGAAGGCCCTGTTCCGGGACCCGGGTTGTATAACGGCAGGCAATGCCTCCGGGCTCAATGATGGTGCGGCAGCGCTGCTGGTGGCGTCCGCCGCCGCCGTGCATAAATTCGGACTCCAGCCCATCGTTCGTGTGCTGGGCGGTTGCAGTGTGGGGCTGGCCCCCAGAATCATGGGCTATGGCCCGGCGCTGGCCACTCGAAAACTCTGTACCCGGCTGGGTTTGACGCCCACCGACTTTGATCTGTTTGAATTCAATGAAGCCTTTGCGGCGCAGGTTCTGGCCTGTAGCCGTGCGCTGGGACTGCCCGATGATGCCGACTACCTCAATCCCAACGGCGGCGCCATCGCCTTGGGTCACCCTCTGGGAGCTTCCGGGGTTCGCATCAGCGGATCACTGGCCTTGCAGTTGCGACAGTCAGGCCTGCACAGAGGCCTCGCATCCATGTGTGTCGGTGTTGGCCAGGGTGTTGCGGTCGGTCTGGAGCTGGTACAGTAAGGCAGCGAGCCGGACCCGCACCTGCAGGTCTTGCGCTTGCTAGGCGCAAGCCTCAACTTTCCTGGTTCATTTCAGGTTCCACCTTGCCTAATACAGCCCCGGGTCGTAAAATCGTCTGCCATGTCAAAGCCCTCCGTTACTCGCATCACCTGTGCCCGTATTCCTACTGAATATGGTAATTTCCATTTGTGTTATTACACCAACACCCGGGATAAAAAAGAGCATCTGGCTTTTTATATGGGCGATGTCAACGGCGCCAGCAATGTGCTGGTGCGGGTGCATTCGGAGTGCTTTACCGGCGATGTGCTGGGTTCCATGCGCTGCGACTGCGGCGAACAGCTCAATCGCTCCCTGCAGTTGATAGCCAGTGAGGGGGCCGGCGTGGTGGTCTATCTGCGCCAGGAAGGCCGGGGCATTGGCCTGCTGCAGAAGCTGCGCGCCTACAACCTGCAGGACCAGGGTCACGACACCGTGGACGCCAATCTGCTGCTCGGTCATGAGGCGGATGAACGGGACTATTCCCTGGCAGCCCGCATTCTGGAAGACCTGGGCGTCCGATCGGCGCGGGTCATGACCAACAATCCCGGCAAAATCAGCGCGCTGGAGACCGAAGGCATCACGGTCAGTGCGCGTGTACCCCTGGAAGGCGCGGTAACACCTGAAAATGAACGCTACCTGCATACCAAGGCCCAGCGCATGGACCATTTGTTGCAATTCAAGCCATTTCCTTCCGCAATAAATGGTAATAAGCCACATGACCCTCAACCAGCAGATTGACAGCTGGCTGAGCGCTCACAAGAGCACCCATCAACGTTCTCTCACCTCGGTCCGGCGACCCTTCATAACCCTGTGCTACGCCCAAAGCTGGGATGGCAGTATCACCACCCGCTCGGATGCAGCCCTGTCTCTGAGCGGTGAGGAAGCGACACAACTGACCCATCAGCTGCGCAGTCTGCATGACGGCATTCTGGTGGGCATCGGTACCGTCCTGACCGACGATCCGCAACTGACCGTGCGGCAGTGGCCCGGGCCCAATCCCCAACCCATCGTGCTGGACAGTCACCTGCGCATGCCACTCACGGCGCGTCTGTGCCGGCACAGCGACAAACGCTGCTGGATTCTGACCAGCCTCAGGGATGACAACAAATTTGGCAAACAAGCCGACATCATCACGCTGGACGGCGACGCCGAGGGCCGGGTCAAGCTGCAGGATGCACTGACTCTGCTGTGGGAAAAGGGCATACGAATGTTGATGGTTGAAGGCGGTGGCAACGTGATTACCGCTTTTTTGAAAGCCTGCCTGGCCGATGCCCTGGTGCTGACCGTCGCGCCGACCCTGATCGGGGGCTACAAGGCCGTCGGTGATCTGGGCATCACCCACAAAAACCAGTTGCCCCGGATTCAACCCCTGCATTCGGAACGGCTCGGCAATGACCTGATCATCTGGGGAGACCTGCAATACCAGGAGCAGCGTGAGCCATGAAAGCCCGCCAACTCTGGTTTACCAAGGCCCATCAGGTGGAAATCCGCGAACAGGCACTGCCTGCGCCGACACCTTCCCAGATACGGGTGAAAAGCACCTGTTCCGCCATCAGTGCCGGGACTGAAATGCTGGTCTATCGCGGGCAGATACCCGAGGGCATGGCGCTGGATGCCACACTTGCGTCGCTGCAACAGCACAGCACCTACCCGCTGCAATACGGCTATGCCTGCGTCGGCGAGGTCGATCAGGTCGGCGCCGGACTCGACGCCCAGTGGCTGGGAAAACGGGTCTTCGCCTTTCAACCTCATGCCTCTCACTTCATCACTACCCCGGAACAACTGCTGGTACTGCCGGATGACATCACGGCTGAGGCGGCCGTCTTTCTGGCCAACATGGAAACTGCCGTGAATCTGGTTCTCGATGGCAGCCCGGCCCTGGGCGAACGGGTGGTCGTGCTGGGCCAGGGCATCGTGGGCCTGTTGTTGTCCAGCCTGCTGGCGCAGTTTCCCCTGAGCCAGCTGCATGCGCTGGATGGCATCGCCGGGCGTCGTGAGCAGGCACTGTCCCTGGGTGTCAAAGGGGTTCATGACCCGGGTTCCGACGCGCAGCTTGCCTTGCTGGAAAAGGACCTGTTGAACGGTGCCGACCTGGTCTACGAGCTCAGTGGGGTTCCGCAAGCCCTGAATCTGGCCATCCGCCTGTGTGGTTTTTCCAGCCGCGTCGTCATCGGCAGCTGGTATGGCAGCAAAACAGCCAGCATTGAACTCGGTGGCAACGCCCATCGCAACCGGATCCATCTGATCAGCAGCCAGGTCAGCTCCATCGCACCCGAATTGAGCGGACGCTGGGATAAATCCCGCCGCTTTCAGCTTGCCTGGGATATGATTCGCCAGGTGCAGCCGCAAAGCCTGATCACTCACCGCCAAACCCTCGAGCAGGCCGACAGTATCTATGCGCTCTTGCATCAGACGCCTGACGCTGTCTTGCAGGCCGTTTTTATTTATGAATAAGCAGGAATCCAAACATGTATACCGTAGCCGTAAGCCGTGATTTCATCGCCCGCCATTATCTGATCGGAGGCGACTGGGGCCGGGAAAATCAGCCCCATGCCCACCACTATGTGGTGCAGGTGAGAATCGAGGGTGAACAACTGGACGTCCATGGCTACCTGGTGGATATCGTCGCCATCGAATCCGCCCTGGACGCCATCGTGGCCGAGTTCGGCGACAGCATGCTCAATGACAAGGCTGAATTCACTGGGCTCAATCCCAGCATCGAGCATTTCAGCCGCATCATTTGCGAGAAACTGCTGGCCGGCATCAAGCCCCCCGGCAGTGGTTCTCTGAGCGTCAAGCTGTGGGAAAACGACAGCTGCTGGGCCGCCTTTCGCCAGAATTTTTAAGAAAGCCCTGAAGTGCGAATACTCAGGGTGCGCAGACACAACAGTCCTGCCCCCAGCAGCACCGCGTCACGCAAACGCATCAGTGCCAGCACACCGACGGCAGCTGCCAGGGGCAGGCCCAGGCTTTGAAAGGCCCAGAACAGCGCTGCTTCCAGGGTACCGATGGCGCCGGGCAGTGGCAGCAGAAACGCCAGACGCATGGCGACCAGGATCAGCACGAAGGCAGAAAAATCGAGCGCCAGATCAAAGAAACCCAACAACAGCCACAATTCTCCGGCCAATGTGACCCACGCCGCTACAGACCACAACAGAGCCATTCCCAAAGCGGGCCTGTGCACCCTGGCCACCTGTCTCAAATCACTGCCGAGCGCCTGCCAATGGGTATCCACCTGTGATAAGCGGGGATGGTGCTGCCAATGCCGCGCCAAAGCTTGCAACCAACGACTCAGCCGTGCCGGTTGCCGCACCATGATCCAGCCCAGCGCGGAAAGCGTCAGCAACAGCAGGATCAGGATCGCAATGATGTGCTGCCCATTCGAGAATTCAAGCACGGGTGCAGACAGCAGCACCAGGACTCCCAGCAAGAGCACAGCCAGGTTGATCCAGAGTTCATAGAAACGGTCCAGCCCCACCGCCAGCAAGGCCGTATGCAATGACACCTGACAATGCCGCCACAGCCAGAAAATCTGTAGTGGTTCACCACCGAACTGTGGTCCTGGCGTCAGAAAACTCACCGTCTGTCCAGCCTGCCGGATCATCAACAATTGTGCAAAACCGACATGCAGACCCAGCATCCGGATCAGTATCCGCCAGCGCTGGGTAAACATGACAATGATCAGCAGATTGAGGCCGCTCCAGGCCAACCACTGCCACCAGGAAAGCATGCTGATGTTCTGGGCAATCGCCGCCAGCGGCAGGCGACTGACGATCCAGCCGGCCAGCACCAGGGCCAGCAGCCACAGTAAAACAGCGATCATGCTAGCGCGCGACATCAGGCCCCATCATAACGTTTGACCCAGCCATCATCCCATTGCCAGAGACTGAAGCGACCCGTGCCCAGCAACAGGAGCCAGATCGAACTGAAAATAAGCAGATAAGCGGCAATGCTGATGGGGGGCCCCGGATAATGCCAGGCCAGCAACACGATCAGCAGCAGCGCTCCCACCCGGCCGGCCAACCCGGCCAGGATCAGAGCGGCACTGCAAATCAGGACCCAGTTCGAGATGAGCTCGGCCGCTGGCATCCGGGTATCGAACCCGAGTGACTGTCCCATCTCCCCGAGTGGGTGTCCCATTTCCCTCATAAACCACACCAGAGCCAATGTCAGTACAAGGCGCAAGCCGGGCTGGAAAAAGGTATTGCTGAAAACATTCAACCGGGTGAAAAACTGCGCAGTGGCCGGACTCTGCGCCTGAATGCGGCCACTGACAAGGCCCCAGTCCACCACAAAACCGCTCAGCAAGGGCAGCATGAAGGCGATCCCGGCAATGGCCGTCACCGGCGGATGCACCGGCGGCCACAGCGCCACGGCCAGGAAACCCATCTGAAAACCCGCCAGAGTCCGGCGCAAAGAATTGGGCACCAGTGGATATACCGGCAGGCCCCGTTTGCGCCGGCGCTCAAGCCCCCACTGAAACAGATAATAAGCCACGCTGACCAGCAGATATATCCAGCCCACCTTGCCGAGCCAGACCGCCAGCAGCGGGGCCACCACCATGCCGAACGCATCGAAGGCGGTATCCAGTTCCTCCCCCAGCAGGCTTGGCTGTCCGCTGCGGCGAGCCACGAAACCATCGAGGCGGTCGATGATCGCGGCCAGCGTATACAACACAGCTGGAATCCAGAGACTGACAGAAGCGTTTGCAGACTGGAACAGAAAGCCTCCGGTGCAGGCAATCAGTCCGCCGCGCAGGATGGTCAGGCGATTGCCCCAGCCCAGGCTGGCATACAGGGGACTGCCGATGTCGGCGCGATTGAGGCTGAGTCGCTGCATGCTGTGCCGGCAAACAAAACCCCACAGCAGGCCAGCCTGCAACAACCACTGGCCGGCGGCCAGCCAGCGCCCGGCCAGGCCCAGGCCGAAAAAAGCCAGCAACAGAAGCCCGCAACCAAACCAGGCCATCCCCAGGAGTTCACGTTTCAAACCGGCTGTATCGGTGTCGGACAAGTGGATCAAGGCATCAACTGCCTCAGCAAGGCGGCGATGGGCGGGTTGGCGTCGATGCGAAAAGAGGCTGTGGCAGGGAAAACATCAACAGCGCTCAAGGCCGCAAACAACACAACGACTGGAACGAGCAAAGGGCTTAAAATTTCAGTTTTCATGCCTCTCACTTTCTTCTTGCAGCCGAACCTGAATTTCTGCCACTTTCTTACTGCTGACACGGGTTGAGTAGACGAAAAATTGAAGGAAGAATAAGCAGTCAGACCAACTTTTATTGTTATTGTTTTTCGACAAGGCTACCGATTGCCTGCCTGAAATACAAGCTCAGGGCAGGACCACCGTAATATTCCGCTTGGGGGCCTGTCCTGTTTTCAGCCTGCGCACTTCACTCATGCCCTGGATGTCCACCACCGAGATATCGTCACTGTGCCCGTTGGCGACATAGACAAAGCGGCTGTCGGGACTGAAGGTAAGCCAGTCGGGATGGCTGCCGACCTTGACGCTGCCCAGATAGCTCAGATCGGGGAGTGAATAGGCATAGACATGGCCGTTCATTCTGCTGCATACCCACAGCGTACGCTGGTCGGGCGCCACGCCGATACCATGGGCGGGCGCCCGGTTGTAGGGACCGGGATCACGGGCCGACTCGGGCAGTTCCGGCAGCAGGATGCGTGATACTTCCTGCTGTCTGGCGAAATCGACTACCGTGAACCCATGAAAGTCCGAGAGCTGCACGAACATGCGCCGCGTGGAACCGTCGGGATTGGTTTCAAACGCCATCGGCCTGACACCCTCCAGATCGGTGTCATCACGGGGCGGGTACAGCGCAAAGGCCAGTTGTTCGGTGTCGATGTCGTAGACCACCAGGTTGTTGCTGCCCCCGAAGGTGCCTGCCACCAGATATTTCCCATCCGGCGTGACATAGGGATTGTGCACACGCGAGCCGGTATCGATATGGCGGACCTTTTCACCCCCCCGGCCGGTGTCGATCACATCGATGCCACCGGGATCCTGCATGATGCCCACATAGACATGGCGGCCATCCTTGCCGATGGTGATATTGTTGGGACGGCCGCTGAGTGGAATTTCCCGGATGATCTGCAGGCTGCTGCCGTCCACGACATCGAGCGTGAACTTGGCCTCACTGCTGAAATAAAGCCTGCTGCCATCCGGCGCCGCCGCCGCACCGTGATTGACCGGAATGCCGGTGATTTCCGCCACGACGCTTTGGCTTGCGGGATCGATCAGGCTGATGACCTCACTCTGGGAATTGGTTTGCACGATGCGCACGTTCTGCGCGACGGCAAGCGGGACCAACAGCAGGCAGGCTGCCTGCAGGCTCAGACTTGTCAGCAAGCGGCCTGTCATCATGTCCGTCTCCTCCCATCACGCATCACGCGTCTTTTCAAGGTCTGTCCCGCCCGAAATGGCTCGTCAGATACTCGCTCACCAGCGCCATCTGCCTCGTATCGAGAAGCGCGCCATTCTTGACCATGGTGGCCACCATACTCTGCCATTGCTCCCGGTTCCAGTAACCCTTGTAGGCTGACAGCCCACGCAGATCATGGCAGCGGGTACAGGCGGCCAGCAACAAGGCCCGGCCCTCGCCTGCGGGCAGTTCAATGCCGGGAACGTAGGACGGCGTTCCCGAATCCGTCGGTTCGGCTGCGAAGCCATGAGCGGGCATCCAGCTCATGATTGCCAGCATCATGGTCCGGCCTGCAACCCTTAACCCGCGATGCTGTCCCACTCGTCCACCAGATGCTGCGCGGTACGCAAAGACAGGGCCTGAAGCGTCTGGGTGGGGTTTCTGGCACCGGCCGTACCCATCACGGAACCGCCGATGATGCCAAGATTCGGCGCTTCATGGGAAAAACCCCAGGCATCGACCACATTGGTGGCCGGATCATGACCCATGCGGGTGCCGCCATGGGCATGTGTGGACAGGGACGGGCCATTGCCACCCTGCCCGCCAGCCACCTCGATGGCACCGGCGGCCTTGAACCATTCGATCATTTTCCCGGCCGCGTAGGCTGCCGCCTTCGGTTCGTTGACCTTGGGGCCGGAGGTGATTCTCAGCACCGGATCACCAAAGGGATCCCTGACCTTGTCATCCAGATCGGCCCAGGTATTTTCATAGGGCAGCGTGGTGGTCTGAATATAGGCCGAGGCCCAGCGCCCGGCATTTTCGCGGACAAAGGCCTTCCACTGCGAACCCCAGCGCGGCGCCCGCCCAAAAGTCGACATCGCGGCCGAGCCGATCGGGTGCTTTTCCGTATAGACATGCAGGCTGGCACCACCGATGAAACCCAGACCACTGTGGTCGAAGTTGTCGTCAGCCCAGTTGTCCACCACCACGCCCTGGGCAATGGCCCCATACCAGATATTCAGATCCTCCGGAAACAAGGCCGAAACCCCCACGCCGGCCTGGGCATCCCAATGCCCGAAATAATGCCTGCCCACCTGGCCATGGTTGTTCGCCAGTCCATTGGGATAGGCGTTCGATCGGGACAACAGCAGCAGGCGGATATTTTCATAGGTATAGGAACCCAAGAGCACGGCCCGGGCCGGCTGAAAGAATTCCTCACCGTCACGCACATAGAGCACCCCCGTCACCCTGCCATCGGCAGCAGCCACGATCCGAGTGACCCGGGCATTGTCCACTACGCTGAGATTGCCGGTGGCCATGGCACGTGGAATCGTCGTCACATCCGTGGAGTTCTTGGCCCGGATATGACAGCCGCCCCGATCGCAATAGCCGTGAAAGGCACAACCGGGCCGGCCATCATGGGCCTGGGAGTTGATGGCCGCCGGCCCCCGGTAGGGATGCCAGCCCAGGTCTCTGGCCGCCGCCGTCATCCGGTCCAGATAGTCGCAGGAGCGCAGGGGCGGCATCGGATATTCGCGCTGCCGGGGTCCTTCGAAGATATTGCCGGCCGGATCGATCTGCCCACGAATGTTGCCCGCCTTGCCCGACACGCCCACCTCATATTCCACCTGCTCATAATAGGGTTCGAGCTCCTCATAACTCAGCGGCCAGTCTTCCAGCGTGCTGCCCGACGGCAGATAATCAGCTCCATAACGCTCGGTCACGGCCGTTTTGATCCTGAAATCCCAGGGATTCAGACGCCAGCTCTGGGCATGGTAATGAATCGAGGTACCGCCCACGGCATTCATCATCGGATGCGTGCTTCTTCGGGAAACGGGGGCACCCGGGGCCGTGCGGAAAGTGGGAATTTCCCCGGCTGCCTTGCTGCCCGTGGTCACCAGGGAACGCACATTGTTGTGAACCTCATCCGCCTTGTAATCCTGACCGGGATTCATCCAGGTACCGGCCTCCAGACCCACGACCTGAAGTCCCGCCCTGGTCAGCGGCAATACCGCCACGCCGCCGGCGGCCCCGAGGCCGACCACCACCACATCCGTCATGCGCAATTCAGTGGCCATCGTGTTCACCTCCATAGGCAGAGGTGTGCAGGGGCGGCAAACGGCCCCCCATGCGCTGCATGTCCGGACTGCTGGCCATGACCGCACCGGGATAGCCGATCAGATCCCAGCCGGCATAATTCTGGTTGCCGCCGTAATAGGGGTCGCTGAACATGCCTTCCAATGTCAGCCGGTGCAAGCGGTTGAACAGTCGCTGGGCCTCGGCGAAACCCTCGGCCTGCCCGGCTTCCATGGCCGTGAGCAGGGCATCCTGCCGTGCAGCGTCCAGCGCGGCAAACGCACTCCCGTAGGTCCGCATGGCATAGGCGTCGAGAGCCTCCAGACCCTGCCGGACAGCAGCTTCTTCAGCGCTGTTCCAGTCGCCCAGGGAACGGTCGATATAGGTGGCCACGCCGGCTTCTGCCGCGCCCGGACCCAGCTCATCCGCAGGAATCAGGCGCTCGGTGAAGGCCTCGAGAATGCGCCGGTGGGCCGGCGACAGCACCGCTGCCGGCACCTGAGCCCTGCCCTGTTGCGACAGCGGCAACAAGGCATAGGTCGTCGCCGACATGGCCGAACCCAACACCGATCGGCGGCTGAGGCCGGTCGTCAATACATTTTTCAGGGGGAGCTTGTCAGGCTTTGGTCCGGCTGCCTGGTTTCCGTGTTTTTTGGCCATGCGCGTTACTTCCTCCGGGTTCTTTGCCCGCCATCATATGTCAATCCCGCCTGCCAGGGAAAGCCCGCAGCACAGTTGACACAGACCCGACCCGGCCGCTTTTCAACGCGCCAGCGCCGTACCACAGACCTTGCAATAATGGGCATCCGCGTCATGGCCGGCATGCTGGCAATGACGACAGCACAGGCTCTGAATATCCCCCGCTGCTTTCGGTTCCGGATTTTTTCTTGCGTCTGCCTTTTCCATCTGACTCATGCGCTGATGCTCCGTGATCAGCTCCGAACTGATAATACCCGTGGGCACGGCGATAATGGCATAACCGGTTATCATTGCCAGCGCGGCAATGCCGCGCCCCAGGTAGGTATGGGGCGTGATATCGCCGTAGCCAACTGTCGTGAGGGTGACAATGGCCCAGTAAATGCTGGCGGGAATGCTGGTAAAGCCGTTTTCAGGGCCTTCCACCACAAACATCAGGGAGCCGAAGATGATCATCAGCGTCATCACGGAGAACAGAAACAGAAAGATTTTCGCGCGTGACTGCCGCAGTGCACGAATCAGCACATTGGCCTCCCCGATATAGCGCATCAGTTTCAGAATCCTGAAAATGCGCAGCACCCGCAGGATGCGGATCACGATCAGATAGGCCGCTCCCGGAAACAAAAAGACGAGATAGGTCGGCAAGATCGAAATCAGATCCACCAGCCCGTAAAAACTGCGGGCATAGGCCCCGGGTTTCTGCGAACTGTAAAGACGCAGTCCGTATTCGAGCGTGAACAGCACCGTAAAACCCCATTCCAGCGCGTACAGAAAGTCGTGATACTGTTCGTTGATCGAACTCACAGAGTCCAGCAACACCGCCAGCACACTGATGGTGATCGCGTGGATCAGAACCAGATCAAACAGCCTGCCGGCCCGGGTGTCATAGCCAAAAATAATCCTGTTCAGCCTCGTCTTCAGCGAGCTTTGATTCTGTTCATCGGCACTCATCGCTATACTGTCTCTGGTGAATTCTGTTTTCCGGGATTTCTAGGAGCCTGTCGGACTCAGGTGTTCGTAGCGAGGTGAGTGGGAAATCGAGTCCATTTTCCCGATCCTCCTCGTTACATAGTCACCACTATGCGCCTCGGACGATCGAAAAAATGGCCTCAATGTGGAAAACCCTCGGCTCGATCCTTTCTACGGCGCAGACTCCTAGGCCAGTCTTCTGCCCATCACCGTGGCAGTATATACTGCCGTTCTGTTGACTGTCTTACTATATAAAACCATTCACAGCCTCTTGATGAAAACTGATTGCAACAGGGACATCAGGCACTATACTGATGCGCACATCGATCTCACGCCACCAGCGGAACGGAAAACTATCCATGGAGATGCCCATGAAAAAGTCCATCCCATCTCGATTCATGAGTAAAAGCCTGTTGCCTGCCGCTGCGCTGACGGCTGTCTTCAGCGCCAGTGCCCCCGTGTCAGCCCATCATGGCACCGCGGTTTCCTACGATCAGGACAATACCATCACCGTCGTGGGTACTGTCACCGAATTCCGCTGGCGCAACCCGCATTCCGCGCTGTTTCTGGAAACCCTCGATGAAAACGGCACGGTCGGACATTACACCATCGAACTGGCCAGCCCCGTACTGATGTCCCGTTCCAGCGGCTGGACCCGCGCCACGTTCAAGCCTGGCGACCATGTCGAGTTCACCGTGCATCCCTCACGCACCGAGGCACCGGTCGGCGAATGCCTGTTCAACTGCATCGTGCTGGTCAATGGCAAACGGCTTGAAGCACAGGTACAGCCACAATAAACCTGACACCTGGCCGCTCGGCCTGACGGGAGCCTTATCATGAGAAAACTCCGCTTGAAGCACCTCCCTGCCATGCTGCTGGCCATGAGCCTGAGCCTGCCGGCCTTCGCCCAGCACTCTGAACTCAGCGGCGTCTGGTTGCGGGCTTCCGGCAGCCAGGGCCATCCCATGTCCCAATGGTCGCCTGCCATCCTGCCCTTCACGCCGGCAGGCGAGGCCGCCTTCAATGCCAACATTCCCGGCAAGGGACCACGCCAGCAACTGCCCGCCAACGGCAATGATCCTCTGGGTATGGCCAACCCGCCGGGGCTTTACCGCACCCTGGTCTATGGCAGGCCCTGGGAATTCATCCAGCTCCCGGACAAGGTCGTGCAGATTTTTGAATGGGGCAAGCACTGGCGCACCATCTGGACCGATGGCCGGGCGGTGCCGGAAGCGATCGTGGCCGGCCCCTACTGGTATGGTTACTCCGTGGGCGAGTGGCAGGGCGACACCCTGGTGGTACAGACCGTGGGCCTGGACGGGCGCGCATGGCTGGATGAATGGGGCACGCCCTTCACCGATTTCAGCCAGATCGAAGAACGCTGGCAACGCGCCGATGAGCAAACCCTGGAACTGACCATCACCGTCACCGACCCCGAACTCTATGCCAAAGCCTGGACCAGCGACGTCAAGACCTTCGCATTCCAACCCAAGGACTCATTGAACGGTGAACTGATGGAACAGATTTTCGCGCCCATCGACGAACTGGAATTCAATCGCCGCGTCAGAGACCCGGCGGCTTCGGGACCGGCTGCCATCGATCAATGACAGGGGCCTCCCGGCCTTCCCGGCAAGCCGTTTCCACAACAGGCTACAACCAGCCCTTGCGCTTGAAATACCAGTAAGGCGCGACCCCGGAAAGAAGCATCAGCCCCAATGCCCAGGGGTAACCCAACAGCCACTTCAATTCCGGCATATAGGTGAAGTTCATGCCATAGATACTGGCCACCAGCGTGGGCGGCAGGAACACAACGGCGGCAATCGAGAAAATCTTGATGATCTGGTTCTGCTCGATGTTGATGAAGCCCTGGGTGGAGTCCATCAGAAAGTTGATCTTGTCGAATAAAAAAGTGGTGTGGGACATCAGGGTTTCCACGTCACGGATGATCTCACGCAGGGTTTCCGAATGCTCCTGCGGATTGCTCAAATGGCGCAGCAGAAACGAGAGATCGCGCTGGGTATCCATCAGGCACAGGCGAATTTTCCCATTGCTGTCCTCCAGGCGGGCCAGCTTATTGATGGCCTCATCGAGCTCCGCATCAGGATCCTCCAGAACCAGATGGCCCACGGTTTCCAATTGCCGGTGCAGGTCCTCCAGGGTGTCGGCATGATTCTCAACTTTTTGTTCAAACAATATGACCAGCAATTCAGCCGGCGTGAGAACTTTCACCTGACCACGCCGGACACGCATGCGCAGCAGGCGAAAATCGGCCAGTTCCTCCTCACGAATGGTGATCAGCCGGTCCTGCTGCAGGATGCAGGCAACCGACACGGTGCTGTGGCGGCCCTCCGTCTGCACCAGAAACAGAGAATGTACATGGACACCCGCCTGATCGACAAAACAACGGGCGGAAGCTTCGATTTCCTCGACTTCGCCGGATTCCGGCACATTGGTATGCAAGAGGTTTCGCAACAGTCCACGCTCCCGCTCATCCGGCTCGTGCGCATCCACCCAGTTGGCCTCGATCAAACGGGCCTGTTGCTGTTCGGTTGGCACGTCAAGATCCAGAACCAGGCCCTTGTCGATCTTGAATAAACGCAGCATCAATAAACCTCTATCTCTTTCCGGGGCAGGCAAATCGCCGCACCGGTTTCAAATAGCCGGGAACAGCCATCATGAAGCGGCCGACAATACAGGCGCCTGCCTGAACACGTCATCACCCAAGTATAGTACAGTGGCAGGCCATGCATCTGCCAGTACCGAATGCTCCAGGAGCCTGTCGGACTCCTAGACGTGCTCCTGCTCATAAGGTCGCCGTCACTGTCAGCACCAGATAAACATTGTAGGCAGCAAAAGCAAGCAGGAGCAGCATCCCCCCCGGACGACCGATACGTCCCCCACTACCACGCCAGCCCCAGACCATGGCAAACAGCATGAGCATCATGGCCATCATCACCGGCCAGTCACGGGTAAAAACCTCGGCTGGAATTCCCGGCATGGGTGAAATGCTTCCGGCAATGCCGACCACCGCCAGCAAGTTGAACATGTTGGAACCCACCACGTTGCCAATGGCGATATCATGTTCGCCCTTGCGGACAGCCGCCACCGACGACGCCAGTTCCGGTACCGAGGTCCCCAATGCAACGATGGTCAGGCCAATGACCAGATCACTGACCTCGAGAGCCCTGGCGATGCTCACTGCTCCCCATACCAGAATCCGGGAACTGACCAGCAGCAGCAGCAAACCGGCCACCAGCCAGAAGATCGCCCACCCAAAGGAAAGGGCGTGCGCCTTGAGTTCCTGCTCCACCTCGGCACTCAGCGTATCATCCCGGCTCTGCAGGGCGGAATAGACTGTCCAGCCAATCAGTGTGAAAAAACCCGCCAGCAGCACCAGGGACTCTGCCCGTGACAGCGCATTGTTCCACAGCAGCAGGCCTAAAAATATGCTGATGGCCAGCAACAACGGCAATTCCCGGCGCACAATCTTGGAATGAACGGTAATGGGGGCAACCAGAGCGGTAATGCCCAGAATCAGACCGGTATTGACAATGTTCGAGCCCAAGGCATTGCCCAGGGCCAGGCCCGGATTTCCATCGAGCGCGGCGATGGCCGAGATCACCATCTCCGGCGCGGACGTACCGAAACCAACGATCACCATACCAATAAGCAGAGACGGCATACCGGCATGCAGAGACATGGCCGCCGCGCCTGTCACAAAGCGGTCTGCGCTCCAGATCATCAATGCAAAACCAGCCAGAACGGCTAGTACGGCCAACATCATTTGAACTCCCAATTACATCAAAACGTGATAAATCACGGCAGCCAACACCAGGCGATAGAGCACATAGGGCCACATACCAAAGCGGTTGAGCCATTTCAGAAAATAATGAATAGCCAGCAGCGCCATGGCCAGTGACGTGATGCCCCCCAACAGAAATGCTGTCCAGTCGACAGGCACATTCGTGTTGGCGACTTCCAGCAGTTTCGCCAGCGCCGCCAGCGCCGTAATCGGAATGGCCAGCAAAAAGGAAAAGCGCGATGCCGCTTCCCGGTTCAGACCAAGCAGCAAGCCCGCGCTGATGGTTGCCCCCGAGCGGGAGGTGCCGGGAATCAGTGCTATGGCCTGGGCAATGCCAACCAGCACAGCATCCTTCCAGTTCAGCGACCCCAGCGCTCGCGTCCGCCCGGAGCGCTGGTCGGCCCAACCCAGCAGCAGACCGAACACCAGAGTGGTGGCAAAGATGATTTCCACAGAGCGCAGTTGGGTATCGATCAGGTCCAGCAGCAACAAGCCGGCCAGCCCCGCCGGAATCGTGCCCACCACCAGATAGCCCGCCAACAGGCCCTGGCCCACGACGCGCCGCTGCGACACAGAGGCCAGGCCATCACGCACCAGAGAGTGCACATCACGGCGAAAATAAAACAGCACAGCCAGCAGCGTTCCCACATGAACAGCCAGATCAAAGGCAACCCCCTGATCGGCCCAGCCGGTCAGCGCGGGCGTCAGAATCAAATGCGCGGAACTGGAGACAGGCAAAAATTCAGTGAGCCCCTGAAGAATGCCGAGAAACACAACATGCAGCACTTCCATCAAACGGGACCCAAACGCAGAGCAAGGCTGATCAATACCAACATACAGCCTTACGGTTGACGAAAACCATAACCCAGACTCTGGATATCCATTACTCTCCGGTCGATAAAAATAATTTCCTGCATCAGTCGCCCCGGCCCGAAATTATAAACCCAGACTTCCACCGGCACTTCCACTGTAGAATGATTATTCTGAATCAGTTCCCGGTCACTGATGCTGTCGCCATTGGTAGCAGCAAAAGACGGGGAGCCGAAAATATTCCCTCCTGTCAGGCCCCGACCGGAAAAGTTGAAGGGCTGACGGGAAATGCCCGAACGATAAATGACCCGGGTTTCAACAAAATCAGGGTTGCCGCAATAATTGGCCACCCTGAGCTGATGATCATCCTGCCCCACCACCCGATTGCCACAGCGCAATGCCAGGGCTCCCTCGCTGAGGCCCGCCAGGCCCAAACCCGCAAACAACAAAGCCAGTATCTTATGTCTCATGGTCATCACCTCCTGCCAGTAAATCACCTAGTGTAGTGTCCTGTATAAAGCATGCTTTATACAGGACACTACACTACGGACCGCCAGATGAATCATAACTTAACAGACGTCGAGAGGCTCGCCATGAATACCTGGGTCTAACCACCAATACCGGAGACATAGCTGATCATGACGCCGGCGGCCACCGCCGAGCCAATCACCCCGGCCACATTGGGACCCATTGCATGCATCAGCAAAAAATTCTGAGGGTTGGCTTCCAGGCCCACCTTGTTCGCAACCCGGGCGGCCATGGGCACCGCAGAAACACCGGCGGCGCCGATCAGGGGGTTGATGGGATGGCCACTGAAGCGGTTCATCAGCTTGGCCATCAGAACACCAGAGGCCGTACCAATGCTGAAGGCAATCACGCCCAACACCAGGATACCCAGGGTTTCGGCATTCAGAAAGGCGCCTGAACTGAGCTTGGAACCCACACCCAGTCCCAGAAAAATCGTGGTGATATTGATCAGGGCGTTCTGCGCCGTATCACTCAGCCGTTCCACCACGCCGCTTTCCCGCATCAGGTTGCCGAAACAGAACATGCCCAGCAAGGGTGCGGCACTGGGCAGGAACAAGGCCACCAGAATCAGCAGCAGCAAGGGAAACATGATCTTCTCGGTTCTGGAAACCGTGCGCAACTGCTGCATGACGATCTTGCGCTCGGCTTCGGTGGTCAGCCAGCGCATGATGGGTGGCTGAATCAAGGGCACCAGGGCCATGTAGGAATAGGCCGCCACGGCAATCGCACCCAGCAGATCGGGGGCCAGACGGCTCGCCACAAAAATTGCCGTCGGCCCATCGGCACCGCCGATGATGCCGATGGCGGCGGCATCCGCCAGGCTGAAGTCCATCAGCCCCAGACTGCTCAGCGCTATGGCACCCATGACCGTGCTAAAGATACCGAACTGCGCCGCTGCCCCCAGCAGCAGGGTCCGGGGATTGGCAAGCAGTGGACCAAAATCGGTCATCGCGCCAACGCCCATGAAAATCACCAGCGGAAACATGCCGGTGGCGATGCCCGCCTCATAAATGTAATACAGGATGCCGCCGGGGCTTGCCAGATGCCCACCGGCATCCATGATCGGGGCCGCCAGAAATCCGGCTCCGGGCACATTGACCAGCACCGCACCGACCCCGATCGGCAGCAGCAGCAGGGGTTCGAAACCCTTCCTGATGGCCAGAAAAATCAGCAGCAGCCCCACCAGCACCATCACGGCCTGGCCTGCTTCCAATTGATAAAACCCGGAGTCCCGGTACAGCTGAATCAAACTATCCATACGGCGGCCCTAAGCGATGGTCAGCAGCTGATCACCCACGGCAACGGCATCACCAGCCTTGACGCTGATACTGCCGATGACACCGGTTTTCGGGGCTCTGATTTCAGTTTCCATTTTCATGGCTTCGAGAATGATCAGCACATCCCCTTCCTTGACATTTGCCCCGCTCGTCACCGCCACCTTGAAGATATTCCCCGACAAGGGGGCATTCAGCGCTTCGCCGCCACTGCCGGCAGCCGTGGTTTCGGCCAAGGGCGCTGCTGTCGTCTGAGCGATTTGTGTGATATCTCCGCCTTCGGCCACCTCGACCACATAGGATTGGCCATTGACGCTGACGGTATAGACACTGGCACCGCCCTTGCCCGCCGCTACCGGCGCCGCCGGCTTGACCTCCTCGAGACCGGGAAGCGCTTCGAAGGCAGCGGCATTGCCACGATTTTTCAGAAATTTCAGACCGATCTGCGGAAACAGGGCATAGGTCAGCACGTCATCGATTTCCCGATCGCCGCTTTCCAGCCTGAAGTTTTCCTCCCTGGCCTTGCTGCGCAGCTCTGCGGTCAGCGTGTCGATCTCGGGTTTCAGCACATCCGCCGGACGGCAGGCAATCGGCTCGGCGCCGTCCAGCACCCGCTCCTGCAAGTCCTTGTTCACGGGTGATGAGGTGCAGCCATATTCACCCTTGAGGATGCCGGCTGTTTCCTTGGTGATGGTCTTGTAGCGCTCACCCGACAGCACATTGATGACCGCCTGGGTGCCCACGATCTGAGAGGTCGGTGTCACCAGCGCGATATTGCCCAAGTCCTCGCGCACCCGGGGAATTTCCTTCAGCACCTCCGCCAGCTTGTCGGAGGCTTTTTGATCCCGCAGCTGGCTTTCCATGTTGGTGAGCATGCCGCCGGGCACCTGGGCCAGCAGAATGCGGGCATCGACCCCCTTCAGTTCGCCTTCGAATTTCGCGTACTTCTTCCTGACCTCCCGGAAGTATTCGGCAATTTCCGCCAGCAGCTCCAGATTCAGCCCCGGGTCACCCGGGCGCCCTTCAAAAATGGCATTGATGGTTTCCGTCGGCGAATGGCCATAGGTCATGCTCATCGACGAAATCGCCGTATCCACGTTATCGATATTGGCTTCGATGGCCTTCACCAGCGTAGGCACCGACAGCCCGGTGGTGGCATGGCAGTGCATGTGGATGGGCAGCGAAATTTCGGCCTTCAGGCGGCTGACCAGCTCGTAGGCATCATAGGGTTTGAGCAGGCCGGCCATGTCCTTGATGCAGATCGAATCCGCACCCATGCTTTCCAGTTGCCTGGCCAGACTCATCCAGGTTTCGATGTCATGCACCGGGCTGGTGGTATACGACAGCGTGCCCTGGGCATGCTTGCCGACTTTTCTGACGGCCTTGATGGCCCGGTCCATGTTGCGGGCATCATTCATCGCATCGAACACCCGAAACACATCCACGCCGTTGGTGGCGCAGCGCTCGACGAAGCGGTCCACCAGGTCGTCCGCGTAATGGCGGTAACCGAGCAGGTTCTGCCCACGCAGCAGCATCTGGTGGGGGGTGTTGGGAATGGCTTGCTTCAGGGTTCGGATACGGTGCCAGGGGTCTTCACCGAGATAGCGGATGCAGGCATCAAAGGTCGCACCGCCCCAGGTTTCCACCGACCAGAACCCCACCTGATCGATCTTGTCGGCGATGGGCAGCATATCATCGAGCCGGAGACGTGTTGCAAACAGCGACTGATGGGCATCCCTGAGGACCACTTCGGTGATCCCCACAGGCTTTCTGTCTTTAATCATCTGATCGGTCCTTTAGTCTGTAGTCACAGGGGCCTGTCGGAATCATTCTGAGTCCGACAGGCTCCCAGACGGAAATTTATTTGTTGCGGTGTGCGTGGATCGCAGCACTTATCACAGCCAACACCCTTTGGTCGTTGAGCTGCCCGCCGGGTCCGGATTTGACAGGCACCGGAGGGTTTTCCGGCACGTACCTGCGGACCAGTGTCGACATGGTTGATGTCGCAAACACGAGAATGATCAGGAACACGAATACCGTGCCCATCCCAAGCAGCATCAGGCTGAGGCCTTCTGCCAGTAAGTCTGTGGAATTCATTGCAGGCTTCCCATCAGGAGAATCTTGTCCGGAATACAGGCAGGCGCAGGAAGCTGGCTGCCTGCGTCAATCCCCTCGCTACAAAGACCGACAGTTGCCCGAATTCAAATTTTGTAATCTATCCTAAACAGGATTTTTTTTCCATGCTTTAAACGGAGATGGTTTAAACGGAGAGTTTAATCGGAGAGGAAGGAAAATTCAGGGAAGCGCAGATCAACCCCTCACCCCGGTGCAAGCCGGGGTCCAGTGAAATCAATGGCCTGCACTGGGATGACGACCAGGAAGCCTGTCGGGCTCAGAATGGTTCTACTGCGGCGCTGGGATGACGATTAGGGGTTTGTTGCCACTATTTCTTCTTCCGAGCCGGCTTTCTCATTGTTCAGGAAGGCCACGCTGTTCACCACCGCCAGGATCAGGGTCTGAAAGCGGTACTCGTCCTCACGGGCCACATCCTGAACCTGACGCACCAGCGGCATATCACCGGGCTCCATGCCCCGGCCCAGCGCATAGGCCATGAGTTTTTGTGTCACATTTCTGGCCACACTTTCCTTGTAGTTCAACAGAAACTGTTTCAGATCGGCGGCATTGTCTATCACCATGCTGTCATACAGTTCGGACGCGGTATCGATCATCTTGCCATTTTCCTCCGTCCTGAATCTGCCCACCGCATCAAAGGACTCCAATGCAAATCCAATCGGATCCATTACGTTGTGGCAGCCCGAACAGGGTGGATTGGGCCGGTGTCCCTCCATCCATTCCCGCATGGAGGGCACATCGCCATTGCCTGCACCATCGGCCTGCTCGGGCGGTGTGATTTTTACATTCGGCGGCGGTGGCGGAGGCTCCACCCCGAGAATACTGGCCAGTACCCAGTAACCCCGCTTGACCGGCGATGTGCGGACAGGCTGCGACGTGACCGTCAGAGAGCTGCCCTTCCCCAGAATGCCCGCCCGCAGCGCCAGTTCGCCATCCAGCCTGACCCGGCGAAAACGCGCGCCCTTGATGCCGGGAATGCCATAATGCAGCGCCAGTCTTTCGTTCACGAAGGTATAGTCGGCCGTGAGTATCTCGGTAAGCGGCCGGTTTTCGTGAATCAGGCTGTCAACCAGCAATTCGGTTTCACGCTTGAAGGACGTTCGCAGCAAATCATCAAAATCCGGGAATTGATTCACGACCGGCGCGTGATCATCGAGATTCCGCAAGGCCAGCCATTGCCCGGCAAAGTTCCGGGTAAAGGCCCCGGACTTCGGGTCATCCAGCATCCTTCTGACCTGCTCCTCCAGTACCTCGGGCTGGCTCAGGCTGCCGGCCCTGGCCAGATCCAGCAGGGTCTGGTCGGGAATGCTGCTCCACAGGAAGAAGGACAGCCGCGAGGCCAGATCCAGATCACTGATCGCATAGCTCTCTCCCACCGCAATCTGCTCGGGTTCCTGTTCGATGCGGTAAATGAACTTGGGATCAGACAGCACCCGCTGTATCACCAGCGCAATGCCCTCATCAAAACTACCGCGCTCATTGCGTCCCATTTCAAAGAAGTTCAACAGTTTGGCAATGTCGGCCCGATCGCTGTAGCCTCTGAAGGCGCGCTCTGCCAGAACGCTGACGATCTCCCGGGCGCAGTCCGTTTCGGCAGCGGCAGTGCCGGGTTGGCAGGTATACAGCCGCCTGCGGCTCGGGGTGTCAGAGACGCCACCGGGATTGTAAGGCCCCTCGACCCTGACACTGCCCACATGCGGGAACCAGGTAAAGCCCGGAATACCCCCGGTTTCAATGGTGCTGCGCTCAAAATCGTTGTTCATGTCCAGCACCGGCGCAAAGTTGGTGGCCACAAAGGTTATGCCGATTTCATGCAAGCCGGCCTTGACCGGCAGCATGACGTCGAGGGTCGGCAGGGTCTGGCCACCGGCGGCTTCGTCATCCGTGCGCTCGGCGAAGGAACGGTCCACTCCGAGTTCCTTGTCCCAGTCAAAGACCTTGACCCGCTCACCATCGATCAGCACTTGCAGTTTCTCGCCCCGAATCGAACCAAAGGGCCGGTCATTGCCCATGTTGCCGAGCGTGATCGCAAAAGTCTTGAAGTTATAGTCACCATCAACCGGGAAATTGTGCTCGAACTTGATGCCACCGCGCGTGCCAAAGGGCAGGCCCTCGATACGGAAGTTCTGATTGGCATCTTCCGCCACCCGGTACAGGGTTTGCGTGGGGCCGGATGCCAGCCCCACGGCCAGCTGGCTGATAGAGGCCGCCGCCGACAGATAGGCTTCCAGCAGGGCTGGTGACAGGGTCAGCGCCCCGGCCTGGTTGTCAAAGCCGTTGCTGGAATCGTCAGAGGGCAGGAAGTCGGCGGCATTGATGTCAAGGCCAAACAGATCCCGGATGGCATTCTGGTATTCGGTCCGGTTCAAGCGGTGCAGTCCGGGTCTGCCGGGCTTGATGTCGGCATGGGTATCGATCTGGTTTTCAAGCGCGGCCGCCAGTGCCTGCAGGGTCGTGACATCGGGTCTTTCCTCGCCCACCGGCGGCATCATGCCTGCACGCAGACGCTTGATGACCTTCTCACCGACCTCCGGCTCCCGTTGAATATTGGCCGGGCTCAAGCCTTCCAGATCAATGCCACCGGCATAATCTTCAAAATTGTGGCACTTGGCGCAGTACTCATCGAGCAGACCATCGAGATCCGCGCCGGCTGCATCATGCCCTGCCGGCATCGTGGTGGATGCGGATGTCTGCATCGACACCGCCGGCTGCCCGGAATCTGCCGGTGACGGTGATGGGCTGGAACAGGCCGCCAGCAGCAGTGCCGCGCCCAGGATGAAAAGTAAGGTCTGTCGTATGGATGCCATGGTCTCACCTCTTGTTCATTGGTGCATTTTCGCTGTTTTTCGGCGCCGGCTTTTTGATTTAAAACAACTATCCTGCTGTTTCCGCGCCTGCACAGCTGTTCACCATCCGGCTTCTCACCATCCATCAACGCAACGGGGCAAGCACCCGGGGGCTTCGGCAATGAGCGTCTGAACATATTAGTGTCATGTCAGCAGGAGCCCGACAGACTCCCAGGCTGTTCATGGCTCCCCGGGGTGTATACACTTTACGAACATGACCAGCCGAGGTGAAAAACTGCGTGAACATCCTGAAACAGCCCTTCCTGAAGAGCCGCGGACACTGCCCCACCTGTGAGCGGGATGTCAGCTTCGTGGCGCACGATGCCTGGCTTCGGGATCACTTCCTCTGCTCCAACTGCGGCAGCCTGCCCCGCGAGCGGGCCCTGATGCAGGTGATAGAAACGTTTTTTCCGGACTGGCGGCAGGCCGTCATCCACGAATCCTCACCGGCCAACAGGGGCGCGAGCGCCCGTCTTGCCGAAGAATGCCCGCGCTATATTCCGTCACAGTTTTTTCCCGACCAGACCCCGGGCAGCAGCCATCAGGGCATACGCTGCGAAAACCTGGAACAGCTCAGTTTCGCTGATGACAGCATCGATCTGCATGTCACCCAGGATGTGTTTGAACATCTGTTCCATCCGGCACAAGCCTTTGCCGAGATCAAACGCACCCTGAAACCGGGCGGCATGCATATTTTTACGGTACCGCTCGTCAACAAGACCCGCCCTACGGAAATACGCGCCCGTATCGATGCCGGCATCATCACCCACCTGGCCCCCGAGTCCTATCACGGCAACCCGGTCGGCAATGGCAAGTCTCTGGTGACCATCGACTGGGGCTTTGATATCTGCCGGCATATTTTCAAGACCACCGGCCTCTTCACCCAGATCATTCACAGCGACGATCTGGGCCGGGGCATCCGGGCCGAATTCATTGAAGTGCTGGTCACGCTGAAGCCAGCCATGAACGGGCATGACATCAGCATTCTCTAGCAAAAAATACCGGGCATCTATCAACGCCAGCAGAACGCATTGGCGCAGGAAGCTCTGAATACATCTGGATTACAGGAGTCGGCAGCTATGTCAAAACGCAGGCAAAGAAGTTTTGTCGTGATCGGCCTCGGCACCTTCGGCCGCACCGTTTCCACCGAGCTCGCACGCTATGGCGACCATGTGTTGGGCATCGATATCGACGAGCACAAAGTGAGCTCCCTGTCGGATATTCTTGCCGAGGCGGTCATTGCCGATGGCCGCGACGAAGACGCCCTGCGGGAAACCGGAGCCGGGAATTATGATGTGGCCCTGGTCGCCATCGGCGAAGATCTGGAAGCCAATATTCTCTGTACCATGAACCTCAAGCAGATCGGGGTGCCCTGTGTCTGGGTCAAGGCGCTCGATCGCGTACATCATCGCATCCTGTCGCGGCTGGATGTCGACAAGGTCATTCATCCCGAACAGGAGATCGGGCAGCATATAGCACAGATGCTTCACAACCCGCTGGTACGTGACTATATCAACATAGGCAACGGTTTTTTCATTGTCGATTTCACCCTGCCCGAGCAACTCGACGGCCAGCAGATCGCCACGCTCGAACTCATGGAGAAGTTCAATATCCGCTGCCTGGGTTTGTTGCGCCATGGTGAATTTCTGCCCTGTGAGGCTGCCACGACGATACTGAAGACGGACGACAAACTGCTGCTTTTCGGTGACAGAAGTCACCTGCGGGCTTTCGGCGAAACTCTGTAAAACGGTCCGCATCGATGTTTCTACGCTTTCTGTCTCTGTTCACCCGACGCCGCATCCATATCGCACCGCCGGCAGTATTGGCCTTGCTCTATGCCTGCCTCATTGCCGGCGGCTCTGTCTTGTTGAAACTGCCCCTTGCCTCCCGCCTGCCGGTGAGCTGGGCTGACGCCATTTTCACGGCGACCTCTGCCGTGACCGTGACCGGCCTGGCGGTACTCGATACCGGCAGCGATTTCACACTGTTCGGCCAGATCGTGATCCTGATGCTGATTCAACTGGGCGGGCTTGGCTTGATGACCTTTGCGGTACTGATCCTGGCCATGCTTGGCCTGCCGGTGGGCCTGCCGCATCGCATCTTCCTGCGCGAGGATTTGAACCAGACCTCCCTTACCGGTCTGCTGCAACTGGTAGCCCTTATCGCCCGTGTCGTGCTCGCTTTCGAGCTGATCGGCAGCTTGCTGCTGGCCCTGGTATTCGTGCCCGAGTTCGGCTGGTGGCAGGGCCTGTGGCAATCCGTGTTTCACGCCGTCTCGGCCTTCAACAATGCCGGCTTCAGTCTGTTTTCCGACAGCCTGACCGGCTGGGCGAGCAGCCCTCTGGTCAATCTGACAGTGACCGTCCTGATCATCATGGGAGGTATTGGCTTCAGCGTGCTGTCCGACCTGCGCAGCAAACGTCAATGGCGGCATTTCTCGCTGCACAGCAAGCTGATGCTGAGCGGAACGGCGGCGTTGATCCTGTGGTCGGTGCCGGTCTTCGCCGCGCTGGAATGGAACAACCCGGACACGCTGGGGCAGTTCGACAGCGGCTGGGTCAAGCTGATGGTGAGCTGGTTTCAGGGCATCACCGTGCGTACCGCCGG
Organism: Pseudomonadales bacterium; assembly: GCA_032250895.1. GTDB lineage: Bacteria > Pseudomonadota > Gammaproteobacteria > Pseudomonadales > Pseudohongiellaceae > JAVVEZ01. The sequence continues at coordinate 28,201 of JAVVEZ010000039.1, forward strand.
ATTCAACAGCATCGACATGAGTGCGATGCACGACAGCACCGCCCTGATGTTCATCTCGCTGATGGTGATCGGTGGTGGCAGCACATCCACGGCAGGAGGCATCAAGGTCACCACCTTCATCGTGTTGATACTGGCCACCCTTGCCTTCTTCCGGCGCCGCAGCACCCTGCATGTCTTCGGCCGAAGCCTGGGGCATGAGGAAGTTCTCAAAGTGCTGGCGCTGGGCATGGTCAGTTTGCTGCTGGTGATGTTCTGCACGTTTGTCATCAGCATGTCGCACGATGGCAATTTTCTCAACCTGGCCTTCGAAGTGGCTTCAGCCTTCGGCACCGTAGGCCTCTCACGCGGCACCACTGCCGAGCTGGACGCCCTGGGCCGCGGTGTCATTATCCTGCTGATGTTCATCGGACGTGTCGGACCGCTGACGCTTGGATTCTTCCTGGCTACCCGAACCCTTCCGCGCGTTCGTTATCCGGCCGGCAACGTACTGCTGGGCTGACAGTCGCAGGGGCAACTGGACAAGCCCGAAGCGCCTGTTTATTCTGCTGGCATCCGCATCGATTCCGATTGCCATGCCGCCGGTGATGCTGGATGTCGAAGTGAACGGCAAGCGTTACGACGAAATGCACGCCGATGGTGGCGTGCAGGCGCAATTCTTCGTGCCCCTGGTGGTCATCGATCTGCCGGCGGCGATTCGCGAGGCCCAGGCGGCTGGATTCAACTACACACCGACACCACGCATGTTCGTGATTCGCAATTCAAAATTTCTTCCCGATGCCAAACCCATCGAACGCAAACTCGGCGCGATCGTGGATCGCACGGTGGCGTCGATGGTACAGGCCATGGGCCGCGCCGACCTGTTTCAGATTTATGCCATCGCCAGAGCCCGGGGCAACGATTTCCGCTACACGGAAATTCCGGCCGACTTCCAATGGCAATCCGAGCAGGAATTCCATGGTCCGGAATTGCGCAGGCTATACGCTGTGGGCTACGAGAACGGCCAGCGCGATGACACCTGGGTGAGAACACCCCCCGGCGTATTTTCAAGGAATCTCGAAGGAATAGACGTTCCGCTTCCCAAAGCTGAAGAGTGATTTAAGGACATCGCCGCCAACGGGCGCGGTTCGCTTTTTTTCGACTTGAGATAGTGGACTTCATCGGGCAACCAAGGAACAGCGTGGACATTTTCGACTGTCTTCCAGGGGTGCCGGAATCTGCCCGCCCGCCGCCACCGAGCGCAAACCGCTGATGGCGTTGAACGTAAGCCCGTGCAGCTCTTCATCAAATTCCACCCGCACCCGCTCCTTGCTGGCCACATAGTAGATAGCGCCTTCTTCGCAAACATAGCCGTGCTCCTGCAGCAACATGCCTTGCACACACAGCTGCACTCGCTCGGGGTCGTACACGCCTTTGGAAATATGCGGACGTTTCCCGCGTTTATAATCCACAGGAATCACCCTACCCTCTTCCGCTTCGATCAAATCCCGCATTCCCATCTAATTGACCTTCCATAGGTTTTCTCATCGGCGATGGCCGGCGGATTATTCAAAAAACGTCGAGGATAAGGTTGAATATTAGGATAAATAGAGAAATAGCAATATATGGAGCAAAGAAAAGAATCACAATAGGACGCTTTTTTCCGTTTCTCATCCCTATTATCCCAGCAACAATTAACGCTATTGGAATGAAGGCGCCAAAGGAAAATAAGGGATAGCCGGACAGAAAAAATGCCACAGGAATTGATAGAAAAAGTCCGATCATTGCGTAAAATGGCCGGCGAATAAAGGCCGAAACAACTAGTAAAAGTGAGCTCAATATTAGCAATGCAGCCAATACGTAGGAATAAAAGTTCCCCCCCATGGCTAGGTTTCCTCACTTCAGGGGAGTTATAGTGTCATCAACTATACTCCATCTGAGATGGAACGAACGATGCCAAGTTCCGCCAGTTCATCCCCACGGGAGTGGGGAAGACCAAGATTGCGCCGGTCATGGTTTGCTCCTATACTGTGTTTGCCCATCGTGCGGGCAGTCTCCGCCCAGACGACCACTCCCACGCACGGGGCATGCCACGACGGGGCGGCGGCGTGGCAATTATTTTGCCCGCGCTCATTCCGCTCCGCGCCGATATAGGCGCACCTCCTGCCTGTACCGTCCGACGAGCCCTTGTTCGGTCCCTCCTAAAACGTCGTTACCTCAGCCCACCCCGCGTGAGCCCGCTCGAATACAGCGGTGCCGGGCTGATCCTGCCCCTTGGAGCCTGTCGGACTCAGGCTGATTCTACTCGGCTCTGGCATTCTGCTTCGCTCTACCTCCTGCATCCATACAGTCGTGCGGCAGCGGGAAATCGGCCCCTTTTCCCCATGAACAATTTCGTTGTAATAGGCACCGTTGTACTGATCAGTGCCTTGCTTGGCCCTGCAGTGCCTGCCAGAAAGCTGATACGGCGCTGTCTTCAAGGACATTACAACCCCTTGATAAGTAATGCGTTATTCCAGAAATATGAAGACGTTGCCAGCCGCCCGCACATACTTAAGCAATGCCCACTGACGCGGGCGGAACAACGAGAACTATTGAACGCATACTACAGTGCGAAGGGCGCGACGCACCTTCTCCACCACGCCGCGCGTCTTGCCATAGTTTCAATCCACGCGCCAGCGAAGGGCGCGACTTGCAAAACGGTGTGCTGCTACTGGGCGTGTTGTGTTTCAATCCACGCGCCCGCGAAGGGCGCGACCCACAGGCGTCGCCGTGTCTAACGCCAGTTCCTGGTTTCAATCCACGCGCCCGCGAAGGGCGCGACATATCCTATTCCTGAAAGATTAGCATTCGATATGGTTTCAATCCACGCGCCCGCGAAGGGCGCGACTGCCAAAGATAGGTTTCTTGTAACTATTCAGCACCTCTCGCTTCTTCATCCATCAATTTTTGAATAAACGG